>NZ_JBEXPR010000014.1:186053-224153 GCF_040612135.1 Streptomyces sp. NPDC006458
CGAACAACCACAATCGACCGGCACCCGACAGCAATCCCGCGGAAGCGCGCTCCCAGGGGCGCGGGGAACGGCGCGAGAAACCACGAACTGCCCGCACCCGAGGAAGAAACACACGGGAGCGGGCAGTTCAGGAACACGACGCCGCAAAACCGTCGGAGACTAGGGCACCCGAACCCACCGCGCCGCGGACGGCACCCCCCGACCATCGGCCACGAACACCATGTACCACCCGGCCTGCACCAGATTCCGATTCTTCGGCACAGTCACCGTCACCTTGTCCCCGGACACGGAGAAGTCCAGCGCGACGGACCGCTGATCCACGTCCGTCACATGCGTGGAGGCCGAAGGCCGAATCAACCGCACCTTCTTGATCGACGACGCGTCCCGCGAGGTGAACGTCCCCGACCCGCCTCGCTCGATCGACTCGGGCCCCCCGGACAGCGAGGGCCGCGCCCCCTGGTACAGATACGGCGGCGTGTAGATCTCCACCCGCTGCTCGAACTTCCCCGGCTTCGTGTTCGCCTTGTCGCTGTACAGCGAGTCGGACCCGAAGAAGATCACCCGCCCGTCGGGCAGCAGGATCGACCCGGAGTGGTAGTTGCGCCCCACCAGCGGATCGGCGACCTGGTCGAAGGAGTTCGTGCCGGGGTGGTAGATCCGGGCCTGGAGGATGTTGGACCCGCCGCGCCCGCGATAGTCCTCCGACCCGCCCGACACCAGCACGGTGTCGTCCGGCAGGACCGAGACCTGCGGATACCGCGTGCCCTTCTCCATCGTGGGCCCGTCCACGAACTTCGGGTCGTCGGACTTGAGGTCGACGATCCGCGTCCGCTTCGAGGACAGCTTGGACTCGCCGACCCCGCCGCCCCCGATCACCATGTACTTCTCGTCCTGCGCCGGAGGCAGCAGCACGGTCCCGGCCGTCTCCAGCCGGTCGGCGTCGCTCAGCCCGGGAATCTTCGTGAACTTGTTGGTGTCCACGTCCCAGACGCCGGGCTCCCGCCCCACGTTGTCGGGCCCGTAGCCCGCGTTGGCACCCGAGTAGAAGATCTTCCCGTTCTGCATCAGGAACAGCGCCGGATACGTCGGGAACTGACGCAGCTTCTCGGTGTACGTCCACTTCTTGGTCTCGGGGTCGAAGACCTCGTTCTTCCCCGGAACCAGCTGCCCGATGTCGTCGAGCCCGGACACACTGAGGATCTTGCCGTCGCTCAGGGTCGTGAGCGTCGGGTACCAGCGCGCCTCGTTCATCGGGTCGACCTTGATGTACTTCTCGGCGACCGGATCGAACTCGTAGGCGTCCCGGATGCCCTGGAAGTCCTTCTTGTCCAGGGCGAGTTTCTGCGCGATGCCGTACGTGTTGCGCGCGGCGGCACCGCTCAGGCCCTGCACGCGGTAGTTGTCCTGGGTGCCGGTCTCGTACTCGGCGCCGCTCTGCTGGGCCTCGACGTAGATGCGCCCCAGGCCGGGGTCGTTGCGCAGGAACTCGCCCGTCACCGGGTCGAAGACCTTCTCGGCGCGGGGCACCAGCACCGGGTCCTTGGAGACGAAGGTCTTGCCGTTCGCCTTGCCGGTGAACTTGGTGCCCGCAGGCAGCGTGATCGGCTTGTCCGGGTTCTCGTTGTGGACGATCATCAGGCCGCCGGCCTTGGTGACGTCACCCTTCAGCTTCTCGTACCGCTTGGTGCCGCCCGCGATCAGCAGATTGCCGTTGGCGAGCTGGGTGTGTCCGGTGCAGAACAGGTCGTTCGGCGTCGACACCTTCTTGATGGTCCCCTTGACGGGGTCCCAGATCCGGGTGTCGAACTTCTTCGCGTCGAAGTTGTCCTGGTTGTTGCCGGACCCCGCGACCAGCAGGATCTTGCCGGTGCGCAGCAGCGCCGCGTGAACGGTGTTCTGCCGGTACTCCTCCGGGAACTCGACGATCTCCCAGCGGCCGTTGGCGGCTTTGTACTCGGACTTGTTGATCTGGTACTGGTGGTATTTCTCGGTGCCGAAGCGGTACAGCCACGGCCCGTTCATCCCGGCCAGCGCGAGTACCACGGCCGTGCCTATCGCGAGTCGACGGGCCCGACGGCGGCCTGCACGGTCGTTCATTCCTTACGTCCCCCAAGAGCGATGTGCATGGTCTGGTCGGGGCCCCCGTGTGTGGCGGGCCGGCTCTGCTGGGGCGGGTACGGGGCTCCGTGCGCGGACTCGGCGTCCTGTGGCCCCTGCGCGCTCACGGCGGGCCGCTTCGCGGCCTGGCGCAGCTCGTAGCGCCAGACGAAGATCGGCGTGGCGGTGATCAGCAGCGCGAACGAGGCCCAGATGATCATCGCGGGGTGGGCGTGGCCGAGGACGAAGCCGGCGGCGATCGAGGCACCGAAGATCGTGATGAAGTACCAGTGGTAACGGAAGGTGCCGAACCAGCGGTCCGGGCTGGCCGAGTCGCCCTTGGGGGTGACCACGAACTTGCTCTTGCGGCGCAGCGCGGAGTCGATGAGCGCCTTCGCGTACAGCGGTGCCGACAGCGCGGACATCACCATGCCGGCCACACCGCCGGAGCCCTCCGGCTCGTGCGGCGAGACGTTGTGGCGGCGGTTCCAGATGTACAGGCCGATCTGGAGCGCGGAGGCGTTGCCGTACAGCATCAGCCACACCGTCGGGTCGATGTTCACACCCGAGGCACCCAGGCCCAGGAACAGCGCACAGCTCAGGGCCGCGAGGATCCAGTTGAGGGACGAGATCGGGTAGAAGATGATCATCATCGTGTAGTTGAAGAGCTTGCCGGGGGGCATCGTCCCCCAGCCCCTCCAGTACTGCTTGAGGATCGTCTCGTACGTACCCCGGGACCAGCGCATCTGCTGGGTGAAGAAGTCGGTCCAGGCGCTGGGGCCCTCACCGACGGCCAGCACGTCGGGCGTGTAGACCGAGCGCCACTTCCGGCCCGTCGCCGGGTTCTTGTGGCGGTGGATCTCGAAGCCGGTCGCCATGTCCTCGGTGATCGAGTCGTACAGGCCGCCGATCTGCTTGAGCGCCTTGATGCGTACGGCGTTGGAGGTGCCGACGAACATCGGGGCGCCGTAGCGGTTGCCCGCGCGCTGGATCAGGGCGTGGAAGAGGAACTGCTGCGACTCGGCGGCCTTGGTGACGAACGTGTCGTAGTTGCCGTACACCTGCGGGCCGATGACGAAGCCGACGTCCGGGTCGCGGAAGAAGCCCAGCATCCGCTCCAGGTAGTTGGGCAGCGGCACGTGGTCGGTGTCGACGGAGGCGAAGTAGTCGTAGGCGTCGCCGTGCGCTTCCAGCCAGGCGTTGTAGTTGCCGTGCTTGGTCTTGGCGCGGTGCGGGCCCTTGGCCTGGTTCCACTTGGCGATGCCCTTGCGGGAGAAGTGGTGCACACCGAGCCGGGCGCACACCTCCCTGACCTCGGGGTCGTCGCCCTCGTCGAGGAGCCAGACGTGCATCAGGCCCCGGTGGCGGATCTTGACGGCCGCCTCCAGGGTCTTCGTCACCATCTCCAGCGGCTCCTTGCCGGGCACGAAGGAGGTCAGGAAGGCGACCCTGGTGCCGGTCTCGGGCACCACCGGGACCGGGTCGCGGGCGACCAGGGTGGCGTGCGCGTTCGACAGCACGTTCATGCAGCGGAAGAGCTCGATCAGGCCGATCGAGACGAGCATGACCACGTCGAGGGCCGGGAGGAAGTCGTAGGCCGGGTAGTCGCGTTCGGTCCAGTGCTCGGGCTGGAGCAGCCAGAACAGCAGCACCAGCGAGAGCACCGGCGCGGCCGCCAGCATCAGGGCCACCCGGATGCGGTGCGGCTCCTGGGATATGAGCGAGCGGTACTGCACGCGGTACGGCTTGTTCGGGTCCGGCTGGGTGAGGGGCCCCGCCAGTCGGCTGTAGTGCTCGTAGTCGTAGCGCGGCAGTGTCTTCTTGATCCGGCGGAAGGCGCCGGTGTTGCCCGTCCGATGGGAGACCGCCCTGAGCTGGGTTGTCTGGGACGGGTCGGAGTTCCCGTGGGCGCCCGCAGGCGTCGACGTCATGAGTCATCCCCCCACACGCAGGTCACCGCGTGTCTGTTGGTTCCTTTCGCCTGAGATGCGGTCCCCCTCGACCTGCTCAGGCGTGTTTGTGGTGGGTCCATGTCACCACGCCATCCACACCCTATAGACATGGAACCCCAACCCTCCGGTTGCATGATGCCCGTCTCGGCATCGGTTCGGGAACGGGGCCCCCTCCCCGTCTTCCGTGCAACCGTTTTCCGCGCCGCCCCCGTGGCGCGTTCCGTCACGGCCTCGCGCCCGCCAGGGTTCTACGGTGTTCGGCATGATCGCAAGGTGCCACGCAGAAGAAGGCCCCCCGCTGCTGCGGGAGGCCTTCTTCTTGTCTGTGCGCCGCCAGGGACTCGAACCCCGGACCCGCTGATTAAGAGTCAGCTGCTCTAACCAACTGAGCTAGCGGCGCCTGCTGACATCGTTAACTCTACATGACCACCGGACGTGCTCCCGACCGCCCGGGAGCGGGCCGGAACCCCGGCGCCGGCCGCGTACACCATTCGGACCGTCAGCATGCGCACCCACAACTCAGTTGGGAAACTGGGGAATGTGCACAGGCCTGGACAATTCCACCTGGGGTGTGAGGAGAATCGCATGGGGACTCCGGAGGCTCCGGTTTTCGAGGAATTCGATCCCGCGAGCGACTGCGGCTGCCCCGGCTGCGCCGGACGGGTCCCGCCGCGGTCCGGGGCGGCCGGCCACCCGGCCCCGCACCGGGTGCTCGCGGTGGCCGCGGTCGCCTCCGCCGCCCTCGGCGCCGGTCACGCGGTCCCGGCCGCCGCCGCCCCCCACGCCTCCCAGCGCCCCGGCGTTCCCGCAGGTGACGAGCCCGAGACCCCGCAGGGTGGCACCTCTCCGCTGCACGGCCCGGCGGGCCGCCCCGCCGACACGAGCGTGGTGCGGACGCCCGAGATCACCCGTGCGGAGATCATCAACCGGGCGAAGCAGTGGGTGGCGGCGCGCGTCCCGTACAGCATGACCGCCTACTGGTCCGACGGTTATCGGCAGGACTGCTCGGGGTTCGTTTCGATGGCCTGGAATCTCCCGGGCAACGAATGGACCGGCAGCCTGGACCAGTACGCGGACCGCATCACGAAAGAGGAGCTCCAGCCCGGCGACATTCTGCTGTTCCACAATCCGGCGGACCCGGAGCGAGGCTCGCACGTCACCCTTTTCGGCGGCTGGACCGATTACACCCACGGCTACTACATCGCCTACGAGGCGACCATGCCGTACGCCCGCATACAGGCGACGCCCTACCCGTACTGGAGCCACGCCGACGAATATCTCGCCTACCGGTACAAGGGGGTCGTCCCCGGCACGGGCACCGGCGGGTCGGAGCCGGAGCCGGAGCCGGAGCCGGAGGTGAAGTCGCCGTACCCGGGGGCGGGCTACTTCGGGCCCGGCGCGAACAACGAGTACGTCACCCAGCTCGGCCGCATGCTCGTCCAGCGCGGCGCGGCGCGCTACTACACCTCCGGGCCCGGCCCGCGCTGGTCGGACTCCGACCGCGGGGCGACCCAGGCGTTCCAGCTGGCCCAGGGCTGGACGGGCGCGGCCGCGGACGGGCTGCCGGGGCCACGCACCTGGTCGCTGCTGGTCAACGGCCAGGGACGGAACATCACCGCCGGGGCGGCGGGCCCGCCCGCACCCTCCTCGCCGAGGGTCCCCCCGTTTCCGGGGCGGGGCGTGTTCCGGCCCGGGGCGAACAACGCCTACGTCACCCAACTCGGGCAGCGGCTCGTGAAGAAAGGGTTCGGCAGGTACTACGCCACCGGGCCGGGCCCACGCTGGAGCGAGGCCGACCGCCGCGCGGTCGAGGCCTTCCAGCGGGCCCAGGGCTGGCGCGGAAGCTCGGCGGACGGCTACCCGGGGCCGGAGACCTGGCGGCGGCTGTTCGCGTAGCGGGGACCCTTGGCTCCCTCCGGAGCCGCGGGTCCCCGGAACCAACCACTGGCATGACGCATCTGGCGCGGAGGCTGGAGGCACGCATGAGTACGACCACTTCTCCCACTCCTGAGTCCGGTCCGCCCGAGTCCCGGCCACCCGAGGGCGGTGCGCCCCGGCCGGGCCGGCTGATCCAGAACGAGGCGACCACCGAGATCCCCGTCCATCTCCTCTTCCGTGACGAGCCGGACCCGGCGCCGGTGCCGCTCGGCCCCGCGGTGGTGGCCCGCCGCCAGGGCACGGGCGAACAGCCCCGGGTGCGCAGGCCCGTCGCGGCGCAGGCCCGCCCGGTGCCGCAGGTCGATCCCGAGCTGGCCGAACGGCCCGCCCGGGTGCTGCCCGGAGCCGTGGGCATCCTCGCCGGGGCCTGCGGGGCGGCGGGCTGCGCGGTCACCTCCTGGTGGTCGGGGGCCCTGCCGCCGGCCGCGGTGGAGGCGCTGGGCCTGCCGTCGTCCGCCGCGGCCGGGCTCGGGCCCGCGCAGTGGGCGGCGTACGCCGGGGCCGGGGCGCTGGGGCTGTTCGGCTTCGGCGGGCTGGCCCGGGGGCGGACCGGGCGGGCCTGGGTGCTCGGGCTGTTCGGCCGCTACCGGGGGACCGTCCGGCGCACCGGCCTGATGTGGGTCAACCCGCTGCTGCTGCGCCGCCGGGTGGACGTCCGGCTGCGGCACTGGCGCAGCGAGGTCCTGCCCGCGGCCGACGCGAGCGGGGTCGCGGTGCGGGTGGCGGTGCTGGTGGTGTGGCGGGTGCGGGACACCGCGCGGGCGGTGCTCGGGGTGGAGGACCACGAGACGTATCTGCGCGAGTGCGTGGAGGCGGCGCTGGCCCGGGTGTCGGTGGAGATGCCGGGCGGGGCGGGCGGCTCGGTCGCGGCCACGGGGGAGGCGTTGACCCGGCTGGTGGTGGCGGAGGCGGCGCCGGTGGGGCTGGAGGTGTTCTCGGTGCAGCCGGTGCGGGTGGAGTACGCCCCGGAGGTGGCGGCGGCGATGCACCGCCGCCGGATCGCCGCGCTGGACGCCCGCCACCGGGCGAGCGTGCTCACCTCGGTCGTCGACTCGGTCGAGGACACGGTGACCCGGCTGACCATGCGCGGACTGGTCGAACTGGACGACTACGAACGCAAGGCCCTGGTGAAGGACTTGACGGTGGCGTTCTGCGCGGGCCGCGGCGAACAGTCACCCTGAGGGCCCGCGGGCGGACCGCCGCCGCTGGCTTCCGGTGGTCGGGTGGTTCGGCTCGGGGGTGTGTGGTGGGGTTTCGGGTGCGGGTTGTCGGTGGTTTGTCGCGCAGTTCCCCGCGCCCCTGGGGGTGCGGTGTCCGGTGGCTTGTCGGGGTTCCGGTGGGTGTCGCGGGGGGCGGTTCGCCGAGTGCCGGGCCGCATCGCGTGCGGTGGTCCGTTGAGCGTGCGGTGGTCCGGTGCGGCGGGAGTGGGATTTTGGGCGGCGGGCATACCGCCGCTGGCTTCCGGTGGTCGGGTGGTTCGGCTCGGGGGTGTGTGGTGGGGTTTCGGGTGCGGGTTGTCGGTGGTTTGTCGCGCAGTTCCCCGCGCCCCTGGGGGTGCGGTGTCCGGTGGCTTGTCGGGGTTCCGGTGGGTGTCGCGGGGGGCGGTTCGCCGAGTGCCGGGCCCTGCCATGTGCGGCGGGGGGCGGTTCGCCGAGTGCCGGGCCCCGGCATGTGCGGCGGGGGGCGGTTCGCCGAGTGCTGGGCCCCGGCATGTGCGGTGGTCCAGCGGGATGCAGGTGGCGCCGCGTCCGGCGGCCCATCGGGGCGCGGCCGCGCCGCGGACATCGCTCCGCCGTGCGTCGGGCCGGGACCCACCGGGGACGGCGGTCCGCCGAGCCCCGTCCCGGTGTCGGCGCCGACACCGCTCGCGGCCGCCCCCAGGCCCCGACCCGCACTCGGCGACGGCGTTTGTGGTTGGTATGGACATGTTCAACTAACCGCAATACTCTGCCACTTGGTCTAGACCTGCACGGCTCACTGAACCTCCCCACGTTCTCCAGGAGCGGCAGTATGCGCAAAAAGACCAAGTTGTACGCCGCCGCGGTGGGTCTGGCCACCACGGGAGCGATCGTGCTCTCCTCCGGCGGTGCCAGCGGTCACGGTTACACAGACCTCCCCATCAGTCGGCAGAAGCTCTGCCAGAACGGCACCGTCACCGGCTGCGGCTCGATCCAATGGGAGCCGCAGAGCGTCGAGGGGCCGAAGGGCTTCCCCGCCTCGGGTCCCGCCGACGGGCAGATCTGCAACGCGGGCCTGGGCCAGTTCGCCCCGCTCAGCTCGCCGCGCACTCCGTCCGGCGGTACCTGGCCGGCCACCAAGGTGACCGGCGGGCAGAGCTACACCTTCCGCTGGCAGTTCACCGCCCTGCACGCCACGACCGACTTCAAGTACTACGTGACCAAGCCGGGCTGGAACCAGAACCACAACCTGTCCCGGTCCGACCTCAACCTCACCCCGTTCCTGACCGTGCCCTACAACGGTCAGCGGCCTCCGGCCACGCTCTCGCACAGCGGCACGCTTCCGTCCGGGCTCAGCGGTCGGCACGTGATCCTCGCGGTGTGGACGATCGCCGACACGGCCAACGCGTTCTACGCGTGCTCGGACGTCGCCTTCTGATGGTGACTTGAGCAAATCCGCGTCCCCAGGCGGGTACGTTCCCCCTGCGCCGGTTACGACCGTGCCGGCGCGGGGGAGCGTGACACGACTTCGGGGGAAGCGTGATGGACGTCTTTTTCTACCTGGTTCCCGGCCTCATGATCGCCGGTGCCCTCTTCCTGGCGTACCGCGTGGTGCGCCGCTGGCTCCAGCTCAGCGCGGCCTGGAACAGCGGGCTGACCGCCGAGGCCCGCTGTATGCGCGTGTACACGACCACCTACGGCGGCGCCGGCGACACCTCCGTGCGCACGGCACTGCACCACGTCTACGAGTTCACCGCCCGCGACGGCCGCGTCGTCCGCTTCGAGGAGGAGGGCGGCCCGGGTACCACCGTCGAGGGCGACTTCGTCACCGTGCGCTATGCGGAGGGCCCGAGTGTGGTGGCCACGGCCCTGGCCCCGAGACACGGCAGGGCGGCGGCGGGTGCCGTGGGCACCCTGGTCTTCCTCGGCGTGTTCGTCGCGTTCTGCGTCGGCTTCATGGTGACCTACGCCACCGCCTTCCAGGACTTCCCCGGCTGACCGCGGTCGCACCGGGCACACAGAAGGGCCCCTCGCTCTCGCGAGAGGCCCTTCCTCTGTGCGCCGCCAGGGACTCGAACCCCGGACCCGCTGATTAAGAGTCAGCTGCTCTAACCAACTGAGCTAGCGGCGCATGACCCTCGCCTTCCGCTTCTCGCGGCCGACGACGAAGAAAATACTACCTGGTCCCGGGGAATGCTCTGACCCGCCTGCCCCGGGACCGTCCCCGCCCGTCAGATCGCGAGCGACAGCAGCACCGGGGCCGCGTTCCGGTTCAGGGTGTCGGCGGCCTGGCGCAGCCGGTGCGCGTGCTCGACCGGCAGGGACAGGGCGAGGCAGCCGACCGAGGAGCCCGCGGTGATCGGCACGGCCGCGCAGACCGTGCCGACCGCGTACTCCTGGAGGTCCAGCACCGGCACGGTCGGCGGCTGCGCCTCCAGGCGCGAGAGCAGCAGCTTGTCGCTGGTGATCGTGCGCGAGGTGAGGCGGGCCATCTTGTGCCGGGAGAGATGGTCGCGCCGGCCGTTGTGGTCCAGCTGGCCCAGCAGGCTCTTGCCGACCGCGGTGGCGTGCGCCGACTGGCGGAAGTCCACCCACTCGTTCACCGCGGGCGTGCCCGGCCCGTCGGCGTACTGGGTGACCTTCACCTCGCCGTCGACGTACCGGCTGATGTAGACCGCCGCGCCCACGGAGTCCCGCAGCCGGTTCAGGGTCCGCTGGAGCTGGTCCCGCAGGGCCTCCTCGCGTTGGTGTGCCGAGCTCAGTCGGGCGAGCGCGTCGCCGGTGACGTACGCCCCGTCGGCGATCTGCTCGACATAGCCCTCGCGACGCAGCATCCGCAGGAGCGTGGTCAGCCGCTCCTGCCCGAGTCCGGTCTCGCGGGCGAGCTCGGCGTCGGTGACGCCGGTGGTGTGCCGTGCCACGGTCTCCAGGACGCGCAGGGCGTCCTGTGCCGAGTGGTACGGCGCGGTCGGCTCGTGCTTCAGCGCCACGGTTCCCCCTGCGGTCGCTTTTCCTGGCCGTGATCCGGGTGTCGGATCCACTCAACGATAACCGTCAAACGGCCGATGTGGAGCGGTTGTTGGCGAGAAACGAGCCCTCTCAACTGGGAGGCGGACCCAGTGGCATATGCCGTTGACATGTCCCATTGTCGAGACCTGGGGTGTTCGGCCGTTCACACCGTGTCGTCAGAGCACCGCCCCGAGAAATTCCCGCGTCCGCTCCTGCTCGGGTTCGCTGAAGATCTTCTCCGGCGGGCCCGACTCCACGATCCGGCCGGCGTCGAACATCAGGACCTCGTCGGAGATGTCCCGGGCGAAGTTCATCTCGTGGGTCACGCACAGCAGGGTGATGTCGGTGCTGCGGGCGACGTCGCGCAGTACGTCGAGGACGCCCGCGACCAGCTCCGGGTCCAGCGCCGAGGTCACCTCGTCGAGCAGCAGCACCTTGGGCCGCATCGCCAGCGCGCGGGCTATCGCCACCCGCTGCTGCTGCCCGCCGGACAGCCGGGCGGGCTTCGCGTCGCACTTGTCGGCGAGCCCGACCAGGTCGAGCAGCTCCCGCGCCCGCTCCTGGGCCTCCTCGCGGGACTGGCCGAGCACGGTGACCGGGGCCTCGGTGATGTTGCGCAGCACGCTCATGTGCGGGAACAGGTTGAACTGCTGGAACACCATGCCGATGTTCCGGCGCACCTCGCGACGCTGTCTCTCGGAGGCGGGGAACAACTGCTGCCCGTCGACCGCGATCGTGCCCGCGTCGGGCTCGGTCAGGGTCATCAGCATCCGCAGGATCGTGGTCTTTCCGGACCCGGACGGCCCGATCAGGGTGACGTGGCTGCCGCTCTTCACCTTCAGGTCCAGCCCGTCCAGGACGGTCTGGCCGCCGAACTTCTTCGTGACATTGCTGATCTCAACGGACAAGGCGTCGCTCCAAGGTGCGCAGGAGTACGGAGGCGAGATAGGAGACGAGGACGAAGGCCACGCCGATCACGGTCAGCGGCTCGGTGAAGCGGAATTCCTGCTGCGAGAACAGCCGCGCCCGGCCGAGCATGTCCAGCACGGTGATCGTCATCAGCAGCGGCGTGTCCTTCAGCATCGCGATGACGTAGTTGCCGAGCGCGGGCACCACCCGGCGCACGGCCTGCGGCAGGATCACCACGGACCAGGTGCGGTGGCGCGGCAGGCTCAGCGCGGTCGCCGCCTCCCACTGCCCGGCGGGCACCGCGTCGATGCCGGCGCCGTACACCTGCATCGTGTACGTCGAGTAGTGCAGCCCGATCGCGAGGACGCCGGTGGTCAGCGCCGAGAACGCGAGGCCCCACTCGGGCAGCACATAGAAGAGGAAGAAGAGCTGCACGAGCAGCGGGGTGTTGCGGACGAACTCCGTGACCGCCCCCACCGGCCAGCGCACCCACCGGGTCGGCGTGCGCATCAGCAGCGCCCACACCAGCCCGAGCGCGAACGACACCAGCGACCCGAGCGCGAGCGCCTTCAGGGTGACCAGCAGCCCGTCCCAGAAGTGCGGCATGAAGTCCCGTACGGCGTTCCAGTCCCAGTTCATCGGGCCACCCCTGCCTTCAGCCGGTTCTCCAGGCCCTTCATCAGCCGGGTGAGCACGAACGCGATCGCGAAGTAGATCAGGAGGATGTACGCGTAGATCTCCGAGCTCTCCTGGAGCGCGAGCCGCACCAGGTTGCCGCTGAAGGCGAGGTCGCCCATGCCCATCACGGACACCAGCGCGGTGCCCTTGAGCAGCTCGATCAGCAGGTTGCAGAACGGCGGCACCATCTCCGGGACCGCCTGCGGCAGCAGCACCCGCCGCATCCGCTGCCAGGGCGTGAAGCTCAGCGCGATCCCGCCCTCGTTCTGCGCCGGGTCCACGGCGTTCAGCGCCCCGCGCACGATCTCCGAGCCGTACGCCCCGTAGGTCAGGCCCAGCGCGAGCGTGCCCGCCCACAGCGGCACCAGCTGCCAGCCGAAGGCGACGGGCAGCACGAAGAACACCCAGAAGATCATCACCAGCGCGGAGGTGCCGCGGAACACCTCGGTGTAGAAGCCCGCGAGGAAGCGGACGAACCAGCGGCGGTGGACGCGGGCGACGCCGGCGACGAAGGACACCGTCGCGGCCAGCAGCGCGCTGAGCACGAGCAGTTGGAGGGTGGTCCAGGTCCCCTCCAGCACGAGTTCCCACAGTCCCGGCGTCATGAGCCGCACAGCTCCTTCGCGGTCAGATCGGTCATCTCGGCCTCGGTGAACCCGAACGGGCGCAGCACACGCAGCAGTTCACCGCTGCGCTTCAGTTCGCGCAGCTCGGTGTTGAAGGCGTCGCGCAGCCGCGTCTCGTCCCGCCGGAAGGCGAAGGCGCCTCCGTCCACGTGGGGGCGGCCGTCCACGAGCGGCGCGAACGGCTCGGTCGCCTCGGCCTTGGCGGACTTCTTCACCACCTCCCGGGCCGTGATGGCCGTCCCCGCGAACACGTCGACCCGCCCCGCCTCAACCGCGTTCAGCCCGGCGACCTGGTCGGGGACGATGAGGATGTCGCTCTCGCGGTATCCCGCCCCGACCGCGTAGTCGATCTCCGCGTACCCGGTGCCGGTGGCGAACCGGGCCTTCTTCCGTACGACGTCCCGGTAGTCGCGCAGGCCCAGGGGGTTGCCCTTGCGCACGATGAACGCGTCGAGCATCTGGTAGTCGGGATCGGCGAAGACGACCTGTTCGCAGCGTTCGGGGTTGACGTACATCCCGGCGGCGACGACGTCGAACTGCTGCGAGTTGAGACCGGGTATGAGCGACCCGAACTCGGTGGGCACGGGCTGCACCTCGGGCACGCCCAGCCGTTTGAAGACGACCTTCGCCAACTCCGGGGCCTCACCGGTGAGTCGGCCGTCGGTGTCGATGTAACCGAACGGGATCTCCCCGGCTATCCCCAGCCGGACGACTCCCTGGGCCCTGAGCCGTGCCAGCAGGTCCCCTCCCCGCACCCCGGAGGCGGTGGCCACCCTCGAACATCCCGCGACCCCCAGCGCACCGGCCGCCGCCACCCCCGCGAGCAGCGACCGACGAGATCTTGACGTGCTGTGTGATCGAACCATGGCGGCGCGGCTACCCGGGGCCGGCCGGGTTATGCCCCCGGGAACCCGGGTACGGGGCGGCGGATTTGTGACCGGTCGGTGTGCGAACCATGGAGGGAGGCCGGGAGCGGAGGCCGGGAGGGGGCGGGAGAGAAGCCGGGTGGGAGGCCGGGTGGGAGGCCGAGGGAAGCCGGGTGGTTGGCCGGGGAGGCCGGGTGGGAGGCCGAGGGAAGCCGGGTGGTTGGCCGGGGAGGCCAGGTGGGAGGCCGAGGAGGGAAGCCGGGTGGATGGCCGGGGAGGCCGAGGAGGGAAGCCGGGAGGTTGGCCCGGGAGGCCGGGTGGGAGGCATCGCCCGACCGGGTGAGCGTGGTGAGGGCACCCCGTCCACGGGGTACCCGTCCGCCGGGCCCTCACCGCCCCACGACGGCAGGAAGGCGCATGACATGACCGCACTCGGAGTCCTCCACCCGGGCCATTCGGCCGACGACGACTACCCGCGTCTGGAGCAACTGTTGGGCAGCGACATCCGGGTGGACGTCGTCCGGGTGGACATCGACGATCCCGAGCCGCTCGCGCGGGCCGTCGAGCAGCTGCGGCTGACCGGGGCGGAGGCGGTGGTCTGGGCCGGCACACGGGAGAGCTTCGCCCCCGGGTGGGACGGCGCCCAGGACCGGGTCCGCGCCCTGGCCCGGACCGCCGGCCTGCCCGCCTCCTCGACCTCCTTCGCCTTCGTCCACGCCGCGGCGGAGGTCGCCGCCCGCCGCGTTGCCGTGGCCGCCCCGTACACCGGCACCGAGGCGGCCGCCTTCGCCGACTTCCTGCGGGCGGGCGGCCTCGAGGTGACCGCCGTGCACGCCGAGCGGTCCGGCGACTGGGACGAGGCACGCCTGCTGGCCCACATCCGCGCCGCCGACACCCCGGACGCCGAGGCCGTGCTCGTCCCCGGCACCTCCCTGCGCACGGTCGCCCACCTGCCGGCCCTGGAGGAGGCCCTGGGCAAGCCGGTCCTCACCGCCCACCAGGTCACGGTCTGGGAGGCGCTGCGCCTGACGGACCGCAGGGTGAACGCCCCCATGCTGGGCGTGCTGTTCACCCGCGAGCCGATCGTGCAGGTCTGACGGGAGCGCGCGCCGCGGCGGGCGGCCGGAAATAAACGGAGACAGTCCCCTGTTAACGCCCGAAGGACCAGGCGAGCAGCACACAGGAGGCCCCCGTGACGGCAGACGAGATCCGCGGAACGATCCACGGAACGGCCCCCGTCCCCCTGTCCGTACTGGATCTCGTGACCGTCGGCTCCGGCCGTACCGCCACCGACGCCCTGCGCACCAGCGTGCGGCTCGCCCGGCTCACGGAGTCCCGGGGCTTCCACCGCTACTGGGTGGCCGAGCACCACTCCATGCCCGGCGTGGCCTCGTCCTCCCCGGCCGTGATCCTCGCCCACCTCGCGGCCCACACGGACCGCGTCCGCCTCGGCTCGGGCGGCGTGATGCTGCCCAACCACGCCCCGCTGGTCATCGCCGAGCAGTTCGGCACGCTGGAGGCGATGGCACCCGGCCGGATCGACCTGGGCCTCGGCCGGGCCCCCGGCACGGACGGCGCCACCGCGGCCGCGCTGCGCCGTTCGGACACCCTGGACGAGGCCGCTGACGCCTTCCCCCAGCAGCTCGCCGAGCTGACCCGGTTCCTGGACGACGACTTCCCCGACGGCCACCCCTACCGCCGTATCCACGCCGTTCCCGGCCCGGTCCAGGCGACGTCTCCCGGTGGGGTGCAGTCCCCGCACCGCCCGCCCATCTGGCTGCTGGGCTCCTCCGGTTTCAGCGCCCGGCTCGCCGGGATGCTCGGGCTGCCGTTCGCCTTCGCCCACCACTTCTCGGCGCAGAACACCGTCCCGGCGCTCGACCTGTACCGGGAGTCGTTCACGCCGTCCGCCGTGCTCGCCGAGCCGTACGCCCTGATCGGCGTCTCCGCGCTCGCCGCCGACGAGGAGAGCGAGGCCCGCCGGCAGGTCAGGGCGGCCGCGCTCAGCATGATCCGGCTGCGCACGGGCCGGCCGGGTCTGGTGCCGACCCCGGAGGAGGCCGAGGCGTACGACTTCAGCCCGCTGGAGCGGGAGTTCATGGACTCCTGGAACGCCAACGTCGTCCACGGCACGGCCGACGAGGTCCGGGCGGGCCTGGACGACCTCCACAAGCGCACGGGCGCCGACGAGCTGATGCTCACCGCCAACGCCCACAGCGGCGAGATCCGCCTGCGCTCCTACGAACTGATCGCCGACGCGTACGGCCTGCCGACGGCGTACGCCCCTCAGCCCGCGTAGGACGCGGGCGCCAGCAGCCCCGAAATACGATCCGGCGTCACCGGGCGGGAGTACAGCCAGCCCTGCCCGGTGTCGCATCCGATCCGCCGCAGCCGTTCCGCCTGTGCGGATGTCTCCACGCACTCCGCGGTGACGGTCAGCCCGAGCCGGTGGGCGAGCTGGATCATCGCCTCCACGACGACCTCGTCGGCCGGGTTCGGCGGCGCGCCCTCGCCCTCGTACTGGAAGCCGCGCACGAACGAGCCGTCGAGTTTCAGCACGTCAACCGGCAGCCGCGAGAGATAGGCGAGGTTGGAGTAGCCGGTGCCGAAGTCGTCGATGGCGATACGGACGCCCATGCCGCTGAGTGCCTGGAGCACCTGGAGGGGCCGGCCCGCCGAACCCATCACCGCCGACTCGGTCAGTTCGAGCTGGAGCAGCCCGGGTTCGAGGCCCGTCTCGGTGAGGATGCGGTCGACGTCGGCCACCAGGTCCGAGTCCCACACCTGGCGGACGGCGACGTTCACGCTGACGAACAGGGGTTCCTCGCCAGGGTGTTCGAGCTGCCAGCGGCGGGCCTGACGGCAGGCGGTGGCCAGCACCCAGCGGCCCAGCGGGACGATCGCGCCGTCCTCCTCGGCCAGTCCGATGAACCGATTCGGCGTCAGCGTGCCGAACTGCGGGTGGTCCCAGCGCACCAGGGCCTCGACCCCGCGCAGCCGGCCGTCCGCCATACCGACCAGGGGCTGGTAGTCCAGCCGGAACTCGCCGCGTTCGATGCCGGGCCGCAGTGTGGAGGCGAGGGCCTGACGGGTCATGCGGTGGGCGTTGCGCTCGGGGTCGAACAGGGTCCAGCGGTCCTTGCCGTCGGCCTTCGCCCAGTACAGCGTGGTGTCGGCGGCCTGCATCAGCCCGGTCGCGGTGGTGTCGGCGGCGAGGCGTTCCACCACGCCGACGGACGCGGTGACCGACAGCCGCCGGCCGGACAGGTCGAAGGGCGCGCGCAGCGCCAGGAGCACCGATTCGGCGAGGTCGGCCACCTGGTCGGTGCCGGTGGAGTCCTCGACCAGCAGGGCGAACTCGTCGCCGCCGAGCCGGGCCACCAGCGGCGCGCTGGCACGGGCGTAACCGGCCTCGTCGGCACAGCGGGTGAGCCGCTCGGCCACGGCGGCCAGCAGCCGGTCGCCGACGCGGTGGCCGAGGGTGTCGTTGATCGCCTTGAAGCCGTCGAGGTCCAGGTAGCACAGGCCGATCCGGCCGGTGCTGCCGCGCTCCTCCGGCACGGCCTCCAGCGCGGCGGTCAGCCGCTCGAAGAACAGGGTGCGGTTGGGCAGCCGGGTCACCGGGTCGTGCATCTGCAAGTGCCGCAGTCTCGCCTGGAGTTCACGGCGGGCGCTGATGTCGGCGACGGACAGCAGCACGCCCTCGGTGTCCTCGTCCAGCGGCGACACCGTGATCTGGACCCAGACGGCGTGTCCGTCCGGGTGTTTGATCCGGCGGCTGCAGCGCAGCCGGGCGCGGCGGCCGCGCAGGACCTCGCGGTAGGCGTGCCAGGTGCGGCCGTCCGAGGCGAGGTCGACGAGTTCGGCCGCGACCTGTCCGGTGACCGGTCGTTCGGCGGTGCCGAACAGATGGGTGAAGCTGTCGTTGGCGGTCGCGACCAGTCCTTCCCGGTCGACGACGGCCATCGCCAGGGGGGCCGAGGCGAAGGCGGACCGGAAGGAGTCCGGAGCCTCGGTACCGGTACGACGAGACGCTTGGAAATCACTCTCTGTGACGGCCGGCCCGATGAGGTCTGCCGCGGGTGTCGGCCCTTCGGACGTTCCGCTCACCGCTCGCTCCCGCAGTGCACTCGATCTGCTGGGTCTCTGCTCGATCTCTGTCCGGGCAGGAAGTGTCAGGAAAGTGTGCCGATCATAGAGGCTGCCCCTTGACCCTTCCAGCCGTTCTCCAGTGTCCCCCGTGTACCGGCGCGCGACCCGCCTTTCGGGTGGATCGTTTCTGCCCCCGGCTGGGCGGGTTTCTTCGGCTGTCGACCGATTGTGACGGACCGTGAGCGGTTCGGGGGTGTCGCGCGCGTGCGGACGGGACCGGGGGCCCCAGGCGCCCCACCTCTCACTCGTCCGGTGCAGACAAACAGGGCGTATGACATGAAAGTCACACAGGCTGGACTGCGGTGTCCCTCCCTCACTGCCTCCAGGGCGTGGGGGCACCTCGACCGCGTCCGGAGGTCCCTGTGCCGCGTCCGCTCTCGCGCCCCCGACTGCGCAAGCCCGCGGCCGTCCTCACCACGATGTCGGCGCTCGCCGCCACCTCCTTCGTCGGCGCCCCCTCGGTCGCCGAGTCCTTCTCGGCCTCGCCCTGCGCCCTGGAACGCACCAACGCCCACCACTCCGAGGGCGTCGCGACCTGGAACGCCGCGTATCCGCGGCCCGCCCGCTCGCTGGACGCCGTGCTGGTCTTCCTGTCCTTCCCGGACGCCGAGCCGCTCACCACGCCCCAGGAGCTGACCGCCGATCACTTCCCGGCCACCAGCGCCTTCTTCCAGCGGGCCTCCTACGGCAGGTTCAGCCTGCGCCCGCACGCGCTGCGGCAGTGGATCACCATGCCCCGCGCCTCCACGGCGTACGCCATACGGCGTGACTGGACCGCCGCCCACCGGGCCGCCTATCTGCGCGACGCCCTCAGGGCGGCCGACCGGAAGGTGGACTTCTCGGCGTACGACATCGTGTACTTCGTCGCCGATCCGGACGCGCCCGGTGTGGACTCCGACGCCACGAAGGTCGTCAATCTGGACGTGCCGCTGCGTGCGGACGGCACGAACATCCGCCGGTTCGTCACCGTGTTCGAGAAGCATCCGCCGGACCGGCTGGTGCTGGCCCATGAGACCGGGCATGTGTTCGATCTGCCGGATCTCTATCACCGGCCCGTGGACGGCGCCGGCGACTGGGACACCCATGTGGGTGACTGGGACCTGATGGGCAGCCAGTTCGGGCTCGCCCCCGACCTCTTCGCCTGGCACAAGTGGAAGCTGGGCTGGCTGGCTCCGCGGCAGGTGACCTGTGTGCGCGGCACCGGGCCGGTCCGGCTCACCCTGGAGCCGCTCGGGGCCGGGCCTGGTGTGCCGGTGACGGGGGCCGCCGGGGCGCCCTCCTTCGGGCTCGGCCGCGGCACCAAGCTCGCGGTGGTGCGCACCGGCTCCGACAGCGTGCTCGCCTTCGAGGCGCGCGGCCCCCTCGGCAACGACGCCGGCGCCTGCCGGAGCGGGGTGCTGGTCTACCGGGTGAACAGTTCGGCCTTGTCCGGCGGCGGCCCGGTCGAGGTGATCGACGCCCACCCCGACACCGAGGCCTGCTGGGAGACCTCCGTCTATCCGCCTCTCGCGGACGCGCCCGTCGATGTCGGGGAGACCTTCACCGTGCCCGGGGACGACGTACGCGTCGAGGTGGAGGGGCGGACCCCGGCGGGGGCCTGGACGGTGCGGATCGACCACGTGTGACCCAGGGACCGTTTCGTGGCCACGGGACGAAAAACGACGGGCGCCCTCGGATGACCGAGGGCGCCCGTCCAGGTCTGCGACCTATTAGCTGTGCGCCGCCAGGGACTCGAACCCCGGACCCGCTGATTAAGAGTCAGCTGCTCTAACCAACTGAGCTAGCGGCGCCTGCTGACGTCGTAGACCTTAGCATCCTGATCGGCGGGAGGAAAAATCGATATCCGCACCGCCTCGCGGGCCACCCGCACGGCCGCCCAGATCAGCGCCTCCGGGCCCGGTAACCAGGGATGACGGGTGTCGGGGGCGACCAGCCAGCGGGAGCCGAGAGGGTGCCGGGCGCCGGGGTCGCCGACGGGTGGGGGGACGGTCACGGCGTCGCCGGTGCCGTGGCACAACAGGGGCGGCACGGCCGCCGTACGCCCGCCGTCGCCGGAGCCGAACTCCTCCCATTCCAGCAGCGACGGCAGCCGCTGGGCGGTGCCGGGCGCGGCGAACAGCAGGGTGCGGCCGCGGAACACCGCCACCGGCCCCGAGCCCGGCCCGTCCTCCCACAGCCGGTCCAGCATCCGGCGGCCGAACACCGCCGGGGCGCTCACCACGTCGAACGCGGAGCCGCAGGGCAGCACCACGGGGGCGTCGGGGTGTTCCCGCCAGAGTGCGAGCGTGCTGCGCGGATACGCTCCTGCCGAGGCGAGCCAGGCGGCTCCGTCCGGGGTGAGCCCCGCGTTGCCACGGCCCTCGTCGAACAGGCCGGAGGTCGGTTCGTGCCGAAAGCTGCTCATGCCAGCCAGATGTACCGGGCGTGAGCGTCCCGTCTCGCTGTGTTGGGGGAAACCGGGACAGGGGCGGGTGGGGAGGAGTATCTTGCCCGCCCGCCTGGCATATGCCGGGCGGGCGCGGGGCTCAGACCGGGTCGGCCTGGCCGTGGCCGTTCTCGCCGCGCAGCAGGTCGCGGCCGAACTCGACCATCTTCTTGGCATAGTCCTCGGTCCACTCGGCCCGCTCCGCGATGTCCGCGTGCGTCAGCCGGTCGAACCGCCGCGGGTCGGCGAGCTGCGCCGCCGCTATCGCCTGGAACTCCATCGCCCGGTCGGCCGCCGCACGGAAGGCCTGGGTCAGCTCCGTCGCCCGCGCGAGCAGGGCCCCCGGGTCGTCGATCGACTCCAGGTCGAAGAAGTGCTCCGGGTCCCCGGCGGCCTCCGCGGGCTCGAAGAGCAGGGGCGCGGGGCGTAGCCGCGGCTCGTTCGGGCGCGGCGTGGGCTCCGCCATGTCGTGTCCTCCTCGTACGGTTCGGGTGGCACGCCTGGGGGCGGGCCACCCTCCATTGTCGCGCGGGGGCGCAAGAGGGCCTCGGGCGCCGTGCCGACCGGCCGCCTCCGGCGGGGTGGGCTGGGGTCTGTGGCCGGTGGGGGTGGTCAGGGGCGGTGTGGCACGCGGTGTTATGTCGGGTGGAACGGTTCCGCGTGGTTCGTTTTCCAGCCGTCGGGGCTGTGTCGATCGGCCGCGTGCGGGGCGGTGTGCCGGCCTCCGTCCGGCGGACGGCGGGGTGGGCTGGGGTCTGTGGCCGGTGGGGGTGGTCAGGGGCGGTGTGGCACGCGGTGTTCTGCCAGGCGGGCCAGTACCGCGTGGTTCGCCTCCCAGCCGTCCGGGAACTTCACCACCGTGCCCAACTGGACCGGTTCCGTGGACGGGTACTCGTCCAGGAGGTCGGTCACGCCCGCGCGGCAGATCACGATGCAGGCGTGGCGATGGCGGGAGGCCAGGACGCACAGGCGGCCCGTCTCCAGGTGGAATGCGGTGGCGTCGGGGCGGCCGGACAGGGGGTGCAGGACGACCGTGACGTCGAACTCCCGGCCCTGGAGCCGGTTCGCCGTGTCGACCGTGACGCCCGCCGCGCCCAGGTCGGCGAGGGCGGCGCGGACCGCCGCCGCCTGGTCGCGGTGGGCCGTGCCGACGGCGATCCGGTCGGCGGTGAGCGGGGCCGGGTCGGGGGAGCGCTCGGAGGTCGCCGCGCCACCCCGGTCCAGCAGGCGCCGCACCACCGCCGCCACCGCCCGCACCGCCTCCGGGTCCGTGCGCGGGGTGTGCCGGGCGGGCAGCTCCAGCAGGCCCCAGCCGGACTCCGCGGCCTCGTCGATCACCCGGTCGGGGGCCGAGCCGTCCGACGGCACCGCGAAGGCGAGCCGCCGGTCGTCGTGGCCGGTGCCGCTGCGGAACGGGGTGTACGGGTAGAACGCGTCCGACACCAGCGGCGCGGCGGAGGCAGGCAGCCGCCAGGACACCGGCAGCCGGTGCTGCGGCAGACCCGGGTTGTGCGCGAGCAGCGTCGAGACCGCCGAGGCCGACGGGTCGTACGACAGCCCCGCCCACTGCTCGCCGCCGACGATCGAGAAGGGGTCCAGCTGACCCGGGTCGCCCACGAACAGGGCCCGCTCGAACAGCCCGGCCACCGCCAGCAGCCCGTCCGAGCGCATCTGGTAAGCCTCGTCGACGATCGCGTGCCGCCACGGCTCGTCGACCTTCACATGCGCCCACTTCGCCGCCGTGGAGATCACCACGGGCAGGCCCGCGAGGTCGGCCGCCTTCGCCGACTTCCGTACGTTCGGCAGGTCGTCCAGCGCCTTGTCGTACGGGTCGGCGTCACTGCTGTGCAGCCGGCCCACCGGCAGCTCCGGGCTCTTCTCGGCGAGCCGTACCACCAGGTCGTCGACCTGGGCGTTGGTCTGCGCGACCACCATCAGGGGGCGGCCGGCGTCGGCGAGTTCCAGGGCCGCCCGGACCACCAGGGTGGACTTGCCGGCGCCGGGCGGGGAGTCCACGACGACGCCGCGGTCGGTGCCGTGCAGCGTGTCGTGCAGGATCGCCCCGGTGGCCCGGCCCGCCTCGGCACCGGGGTCGAAAACGGTCTGCGTGCTCACAGCACGTCCTCCTCGGTCACGGCGTCGGCGGTCTCGGGCACCGCGGCCTCCTCGCCCGGCGGTCCGCCGTGCGTCCACGGCGTGTTCTCCGGGTCGGGCAGCTTCGCGCCGCCGCGCTGGTCGTGCTCGAACACCGTGAAGCAGAGCACGTCGCCCTTCTCCGGCACCGAACCGGCCTCCGGCTCCTTGCCGCGGCCCATCTTGTCCAGGACGCGCAGCACGACCAGGGCCCCCTCGTCCTCGTACCCGACGAGCTCCGCCGTCTGCGGTCTGCCGCCCAGCGAGCGGTACACCCGCGCCCGCTCGCCCAGCTGCGGCCGGTCGTCGGTGCGGACCACGACCAGCGGGCGCGGGCTCGGGCGCCTGCCCTCGGAGTACGCCATGACGACGTCGACGACCTCCCCGGCGAACGCCTCCCCGGCCAGCCGCCGCCCCGCCATCACCAACTCGTCGTCGAGCGCCTCCTGAGCCTCCAGCCGGGCCTGCTCGCGCTCGCGCGCGCCCAGCTTGTTCGCCGCCGTCACCGCGTCGTCGCGGCGGGGCTGCGGGGGCTCGCCCGAAAGCACACGGTCGCGGTGCCCGGTGAACGACCAGCGGTCGCGCCTCCAGCGCTCCTCGGCGTGCGCCGCCGCGGGCAGCGTCCGCAGCAGGTCCAGGCCGTGCCAGACGGCGTCCCAGGTGGGGCGGGTGCGGCTGAGGACCAGTTCGCGGATGTGCCGCTCGGCGGCGCTGAGCTCGGCGAGCCGGTCGTCGGCCTGGAGGCCGTCCTCGGCGGCGGCGAGCGCCGAGCGGGCCTTGTCGTAGCGCTCGAACGCCGGGGCGAGCAGCTTGTTGTCGAACGCCGGGTCGGTGGCCGGGCCGGCCGGCGGACACAGCAGCTGGCCCTGCTCGTCCCGCGCCAGCTCCGCCCGCAGCGCCGCCTCGGCGCCGGTCGCGCCCTCGGGCGGGTCGATCCAGGCGAGCAGGGCGCCGAGATGCTGGTCCTCCAGGGTGGACTGGCCGCTCGCCCAGTGCCGGGCGAGGACGTCGGTCAGGGCCAGCAGCAGCGAGGATCCGGGCACCCGGGCCCGCTCCCCGAAATGGGTCAGCCAGCGCCCCAGCAGCGGTACGCGCGTCGGCACCGGGTACGGCGTCTCCGGGTCCTGCTCGGCCGTACGCCGAAAGCGCATCGAGCGGCCCAGCAGCCGGACGTACTCCACGCCCGCCCGGCCCGGCACGATCAGCTGCGGCGCGTCCGCGCACAGGTCGACCTCGACCTTCACGCGCTTGCCGGTCTCCGGGTCGGTCTCGGCGCGCTCGGCGGCCTCCACCTCGTCGGCGTACGACTCGACGTACGGCAGCACGATGTCCGCCAGGTCGGCGAGGAACGCCGAGCGCAGGTCGCGGTCGCGAGGCTGGGGCACCACCAGCAGCCGGGGCGCTTCGCGCTCGGTGCCCACCAGCGCGCCCAGCGGGGCACCCGCCTCACCGGCCGTGGTGAGCGGCACGAACACCAGCGGCCGCGGCGACAGATGCCGGTGCCGGACGGTGGCCAGCGGCTGCGCGACCCCGCTGTCGACGGCCTCCAGACGCGCGAGCGTGGCGATCAGCGACATACCGCGGCCTCCGCCCTGCCCAGCGCCCGCGCACGCAGGTCGGCCGCCCGTCTCAGGGCCGCCACCGCCGGATCGTCCGGGTCGCCCGTCTCGCCCCGGGAGGCGGCCAGCACCTCGGTGACGGTGGTCAGGGCGCCCAGTTCCGCGCGCACCGAGCGGCCCAGCGAGGTCACCGCGTCGGCCGCGCGGGCGCGGGAGCGGCAGTGGAAGGCCAGCTCGCAGGCGGACAGGCACTCCGGGGCGTAGGCGGCGGGGATCGAGTCGACGGCCGCCGTCAGCTGCTCGGCGGGCAGCTCGGGGGAGAGGCAGAGCCCCTCGGGCAGGGCGTCGGCGATCTCGTCGAGGCGGGTGAGCCGGGCCAGTTGGCGGCGGGTGACGGCCCGCTGCCTGCGCACGTCGACCGCCGAGGCGGTGGGCTGGTTGGAGAAGTCCTTGGGGCACACCAGCAGCACGTGATGGCGCACGCGCGGGGCGGGGTCGAGGCGCGCGGCGACGTCCTCCAGGGCCAGCACGTACACGGCGGCCTGGCGGGCGGCCGCGCCCACCTTCGCCGGGTCCGCCGAACCGTCCAGCATCGGGAAGGACTTGATCTCCACGACCGACCAGGAGCCGTCGGGGTGCACCACGACCGCGTCCGGCTCCAGGAAGGCGGGCGAACCGGCCACGTCCAGCGCGAGCATCGGGTGGTCGAGCAGCGTCCAGGTGCCCCGCGCGTCGGCGGCCTCGCGCAGCGCCAGGGCAGTGCGCGCGGTGCGCCCCTCGGGGCCGATCGCCGTCAGGTCGGGCACATGCGCTTCCTGCGGCGGCTCGCTGCCGGGGGCCAGGACACGGTGCGCGAGACGCAGCAGCTCGGCGCCGCCGTCCGCCTTGACCTTCGCCTCGAAGGCGTTGCCGCGGGTGAGAGCGAACTGGGACTGCCCGAAGGCCGAGGGCGAGCCCAGGGCGCTCGCCAGCGTCGCCTTGTGCACGCCCGCGCCGTCGAGGATCGCGCGTCGCCTGCATCCGGGGTTGGCGGCCAGCGCGGCGAGGGCGCGCGCGTCCAGCGCGCGGGCCGCCACCTCGGGTCCGCGCAGCTCAGCGAGCCGCTGCCGGAGCCCCGTCGCCCGCCTCGGCGGGGGAGGAGTCCGGTCCGGCTGCCGCGGGGAAGGCGGACTCGCGCTGCCGTGGAATTCGCTCACCCGTGGAAGTCTGGCATCCGCCACTGACAATCGGGGCCCGCGCGTCCTCGGAGGCGGAGGTGGAGAGTTCGGTCTTCGCGGCGCCACGCCGGAAGATCCGGTCCGCGAGCTTCATCACCAGCGGGGTCAGCAGCAGTCCGGCGCCCATCACGGCGGCGCCCGCGGCCGCGTCGAGGAAGTAGTGGTTCGCGGTGCCCATCACCACGATCGTGGTCACCGTCGGGTAGACGACGGCGGCCACCTTCGCGAGGCGGGTGCCGCCCAGGCGCCACAGCATCACCCCGCACCACAGGGACCAGCCCACATGCAGGCTGGGCATCGCCGCGAACTGGTTCGTCAGACCGCCCAGACCGCGCGGCGCGCTCGCCTCGCCGCCCCACCAGCCGTAGGAGCTGTACTGGGCCATGGTGTCGACGAACCCGTGGGCCGCGTCGAGCAGCCGGGGCGGGCAGGTGGGCATCAGCGTGAAGCCGATCAGCCCGAGGAACGTGGAGGTCATCAGCCAGGTGCGGGCCGCCCGGTAGTGCAGGGCCCGTGAGCGGAACACCCATATCAGCAGCACCGGCGTGACCAGGTAGTGCAGCGAGGCGTACCAGAAGTCGGCGGGGACGCCGAGCCATGCCTCGCGGGTGAACAGCCGGTTGAGCGGGTGCTCCGCGTTGAGGTGGAGGACCTTCTCGATGCGCAGGATCGCCAGGCCGTGGTCCACGGCCGTGGAGGCGTCGCCCCGGGCCAGCAGCCGGCCCGCCGAGTAGCAGGCGTACACCAGCAGGATCAGCGGCAGCTCGGACCACCAGCGCAGTCGGAGCGGCCGGGCCGCCTGAGCACGCACTATCTCGGACTGCGGCATCCGATCGCCCTCCCCCTGTCGTGTCGCGCGGCGCCGGTGGCCGGTCACGCCACCTTACGTGTGGGCCGCGCCCGCACGGTGCCCCGGCCCTGATAGACGCAGTCCCCGCCCTTCGGGTTGCCCGCGACAAGGGCCTGCGCACAGGGTGCGGGATGATGGTGGGGTTCCGCCTGTGGTTCTCCCGGAAAGGCCTCCCATGGCACCGCGCATCCTGCTGGCCCGGCACGGACAGACCGAGTGGTCGATGTCCGGCAAGCACACCGGCCGCACGGACGTGCCCCTGCTGGAGGAGGGCCGGCGCGGCGCGAAGCTGCTCGGCGAGCGGCTGCTGCGGGCGCCGTACGACGGGCTGCCCGGCGTGGAGGTGCGCACCAGCCCGCTCGTGCGCGCGCGTGAGACGTGCGAACTCGCCGGGTTCGGGGACCGCGCGACCACCTGGGACACGCTCATGGAGTTCCACTACGGCGCCTACGAGGGCATGACCCCCGCCGAGATACAGGCGATACGTCCGGGCTGGTTCATCTGGCGCGACGGCGTCCCGGACGGCGAGACTCTCGCCGAGGTGAGCGCCCGCGCGGACGAGGTCGTCGCCTGGGCGCGCGCCGCCGACCGGGACGTCCTCGTCTTCGCCCACGGGCACATCCTGCGCTCCATCGGCGCGCGCTGGCTGGGTCTGCCGGTCGACTTCGCCGCCCGTATCCGCCTCAACCCGACGTCGCTGTCGGTGCTGGGCTGGGCCTACGGCGAACCGGCCATCGAGACCTGGAACGACCTGGGGCATCTGGCCCGGGCCTGACGGCGCCGACGCCCCCCGCCGTCACACGACGCGCGGCGTGGAGGCGTGCTTCTCCAAGAACCGCGACACCCCCGACGCCCGCCGGTGCGGGAGCAGCACCCGCGCGGTGCCCGCCAGCATCATCTGGATGCGGGAGGACTGGACCTCGCCCAGCAGGTCCAGGACCCGTAGACCGGCGGCGGCGGCCTCGTCCGGACGGCCTCCGCGCGCGAGGTCGTCGGCGAGTTCGGCGGTGTAGAGGGCGATGTTCCGGGTGAAGTGCGGGTCCTGGAGGTATGCCGCCCGTGCCGCGTGCCGGGCCGCGCGCGGCCAGTCGCCGAGGGCCGACCAGCACTGGGCCTCCAGCAGCGCCAGTTCGGCCGCCCCGTAGAAGCTCATCCACTCGGGGTCGGCGTCCGAGGGGCCCCGCTCGAAGAGCGCGTGCGCGCGGGCGAGGGCCTGTTCGCAGCCGGTGCGGTCGGCGAGCCCCGCCCAGCCGCCCGCCTCGCGCAGGGCGAGCAGGGACATCAGCCGGTCGGAGCCGAGCGGCCGGGCGATGCGCTGGGCGGCCTGGGCGGCGCGCACCGCCTCGCGCGGGCGTCCCGCGTCCCGGGCGAGGAACGCCGTGTTGCAGAAGGCGTGGGCCTCCAGGGCGGCGTCCCCGGCCATCCGGGCGGTGGCGAGGGCCTCGGCGTAGTGCGAGCGCGCGTCGTCGAAGCGGCCAGAGTCGTGGGCCAGCCAGCCCACCGAGATGGCCAGTTCGCCCGCGCCGCAGTGGAGCCGGTCGGCGGTCCTCTGCCGGGTCGTGCTCGCGTCCAGCAGGGCGTAGGCGGCGCGCAGCGGGGCGGTCGCGCGGCGGTAGAGGCCGTCGGCGCCGTGCCGGTCGTCGAGCAGCCGGATCCTGCGGACGGCTTCCTCCAGGGCAGCCGCCTCGCCCGCGCCGACCCGGCGGCCGGGCAGGGGCGCGGCGCCGGTGCCGGCGAGCCCGAAGGGGACCAGTGAGGCGGTGGCCACCGTGGCGCCCCCGCCGGTCATGAATGCGCGACGCAGCACGTCGCTCTCCTCGATGTTGTCGTGCGTCTCGTAGGTGTCCTGCGTGTCATACGAAGCGTGCGTCCCACGAGTGTCACTGGTGGCATATGCAGGGCTCGCGAGGTGGGGGGTCTCGTCCGAGCCGAGGGCGTCGCGCGAGCCGCGGCCGCGGACCGCCGAGCGGGGCGAGAAGCCCAGGTCGGTGAGCGTGCGGCCGGGGAACATGTGCAGGAACACCCGCTCGTACGCGTAGTTGGGGCAGCGGATCTCGCCCGCCTCCACCCGCCCGATGTAACGCGCGTCACAGCTGACCTGCTCGCCGATCTCGCGGGCGGCCCGCCGTACCTCCGCGGCGAACTCGGCCGGGGAGCGCGGGCCCCGCAGCCGGCGGAAGGCGAGGTTCGGCCGGGGCGGCCGATGGGGCGGGGACGAAGTCGCCTCGGACGACGTCATGGCCGGGTCCTCTCGTGCGAACCGTCGAACCATGCCGAATCCTGGGCGACTTGACCGATTTATCAGTGTGGCACCCTGTTTCCGGCGGGCAAGAACGTACCTGTTGGGGCGAGGTCGCCACGCGGTGTTTGGCTACAAACCGGATATCTCATCCACGATCTGCCATGAACTGCCATCCTTTGCGGCGGACTTCCGCCGTAGCCGTTGACGCGGTGCCGCGTTGAACTCGGTGGACCGGGAGCCGCCCGACTCCCGACCCGCACGAACGAGGAGGTTCGTAGTGGACGCCGGGATGCACACCAACGCACCGTTGTCGGGGTCGCCGTACGCCTGGGACCTGGTGACGGTTCCGGCCCGGCAGGGTCTGGAAGCGGTCGACATCCTGCGCCGGGGATCCTGCGAGGCGGTCGGTCCCGTGCTGCACGACGACGGCCGCGACACGCTGGGCTTCCTGGTGCCGCCCGGCACCGCGGCGGCCTGGGACATGCCCGGCAGCACCTGCACCGAGACCCACGGGCGCGGACTGGGCCTCGTCGCCCCCGAGCCGCCCGTCGAGGGCTCCGACTGGCTCCTGCCGCCGGGCGGGGCCGACGTCGCGACCGATCCCGGGGTGCTGCGGGCGGCTCTCGGCGAGGCGGCCCGGCTGATCGAGGCGGCGGACAGCTGCCGCTGAGGTGTCGCCGGGGGTCTCGCCTTGGCGGCGCCGGGGGCGGTCGTGGGGTGGGTGCGGGCGGTTTCGGTCTTTCGCGCAGTTCCCCGCGCCCCTTGGGAGGCTCGGCGTGGCGTGGCGTGGCGTGGCGTCGTCGGGGTGGGGTCGTGGGGTGGGTGCGGGACCGTTGTGGTTGTTCGCGCAGTTCCCCGCGCCCCTTGAGGGGGTGGCTCGTCGTGGGGTGGGTGCGGGTCCGTCGTGGTGGTTTGCGCAGTTCCCCGCGCCGCTTTCGTGGGTGCGGGACCGTTGTGGTGGTTTGCGCAGTTCCTCGCGCCCCTTCGGTGGGTGCGGGTCCGTTGTCGTGGTTTGCGTGGTTCCTCGCGCCGCTTGGTGGGTGGTCGTGCGGTTGATTGCGTTGCTTTGGGGGCGGGGCTGGTCGTGCTGTTCCGCGCGCCCGTTCGGGGTGCGTGCTGGGACAATGGGGGTATGGGAAAGTCCAGGAACCCCCGGCGCGTACGGGAGCCGCTCGAAGCTGTCGTCGAGGCCGTCGACGGCGGGCTCGCGGAGCTGATACCCGACCGGGACCGGGCGCGCGCCTGGACGCTGCTGATCGACGGCGCGCCGCAGTCGCACGTCGACCTCGACGACCCCGCCCACCTGTCCTTCGAGTACCAGCGGCGCCTCGGTCATGTCGTCGACCTCGTCGCACCCCCCGGCCGCCCCGTCCATGCCGTGCACCTCGGGGGCGGCGCCCTCACCCTCGCCCGCTATGTCGCCGCGACCCGGCCCCGGTCCACCCAGCAGGTCGTCGAGTTCGACGCGCCCCTCGTCCAACTGGTCCGCCGCGAACTGCCGTTGGAGCCGAACGCCCGGGTCCGGGTGCGCTCGGCCGACGCCCGCGAGGGCCTGGCCAAGATGCCGGACGGGTGGGCCGACCTGATCGTCGCCGACGTCTTCAGCGGGGCCCGCACCCCGGCCCATCTGACGTCCACGGAGTTCCTCGACGACGTACGCCGCGTGCTCAGGCCGGACGGCCTGTACGCCGCCAACCTCGCCGACGGCCCGCCGCTCGCGCATCTGCGCGGCCAGATCGCCACCGCCGCCGCCCGGTTCGCGGAACTGGCCCTGATCGCCGACCCGGCCGTGCTGCGCGGCCGGCGCTTCGGCAACGCGGTCCTGGTCGCCGCCGACCACCCGCTGCCGCTGGCCGAACTGACCCGCCGCACCGCCTCCGACCCGCACCCGGGCCGCGTGGAACACGGGCGGCCCCTCACCGACTTCGCGGGCGGTGCCGTACCCGTCGCGGACGCGGCGGCGGTCGCCTCACCAGCGCCGCCGCCCTCGGTGTTCCGCTGACCGTCCCGCCCGGCTCAGTACTCGCCGACCTCCACCCGCGGCGGTCCGTCGTGCCAGGTGCAGAACACCGACACCCGGTCCGCCCCGGAGCTGAACTCCACCCGGATCCACGACTCCGTCTTCCACACCTGCATCGACCAGCCCGTCTCCGGGGTCGCCATGACCAGCGTCGCGTAGGACTCGCACCTCGACGCCCCGCTGGGCAACGTCTTCCGGCACACCCCGGAGGGCACCGCCTTCGCGGTCGACGTGCACAACGGCGAGGACGCGGTGATCGTCCTGGTCTCCGACGCGGGCCCCGGCATACCCGACCCCGTGACGGCGATGGCCCGCGGCCACGGCTCCGGCAGCGACGGCTCGACCGGGCTGGGCCTGGACATCGTGCGGCGGCTCGCGGAGGCCACCGGCGGGGACGTCCGGATCGGCTCGTCGGTGCTCGGCGGCACCGAGGTATCTGGATCCAGGTCGACGGGCGCCGCGCCCAGGCCGGACGCGGTCACCACGGGACCGTGAAGCGCCGCCGACCGGGCAGATTGGTCTCGACCTTTAACCGTCCCCCGATCCCTCCCTTGAGCCCGCCATAAGAACCTCAACCCCCGCCCGGATCAAGCGCTTTGCCCGATTCCGGATCGCTAGCGTGCTGCCGCACCCCCACCACAGGGACCCTCCGGGGCCCCGAGGTACCGCCCCAGAGCAGAAGGAACGCGCCCCGGCCGGACTTCCCCCACCCTCCGGCCGGGGCGCGTGGGCGTGCGCGCCCGTCAGACCTCGTCCACCCCTGGCAGCACCCCGCTGCGAGCCGCCCGTCCGTACCAGTACGCGCTCGACTTCGGCGTCCGGGACAGCGTCGCGTAGTCCACGTAGACCGCGCCGAAGCGCTTCTCGTAGCCGTAGGCCCACTCGAAGTTGTCCAACAGCGACCACAGGTAGTACCCGCGCACGTCCGCGCCGTCCGTGATGGCCCGGCGTACGGCGGCCAGGTGGCCGTGCAGGTAGGCGATGCGGTCGGGGTCGTGGACGCGGCCGTCGGGGTCGGGCTTGTCGTCGTAGGCCGCGCCGTTCTCGGTGATGTGGAGCGGGACGCCGGGCGCCTCGCGCGAGAAGCGCATGATCAGGTCGTGCAGGCCGGTCGGGTCGATGGTCCAGCCCATCTCCGTGCGCTCGCCCGGTGTCTGGTGGAACGCCACGTCCTCCGAGCCCGGCCAGGGGGAGCTCTCGCTCGCACCGTGGCCGTCGGCGCGCGGGCCCCGGGGGGCGTTCGCGGCCACGGAGACGAGCGTCGGGGTGTAGTAGTTGATGCCCAGCGCGTCCAGCGGCTGGTGCGCGGTGCGCAGGTCGCCGTCCTGGACGAAGGACCAGTCGGTGACGGACGAGGTCGCCGACAGCAGCGTCTCGGGGTAGGCGCCGTGCAGCATCGGGCCGTGGAAGACACCGTTGGCCAGGTCGTCGATCCGCTGCACCGCGGCGAGGTCCGCCGGGTCCTGCGACAGGGGGCGCACCACCGAGGAGTTGAGGCTGACGGCGACCTGGTTGCGGGCCGGCATCACCGAGCGCAGGGCGGTGGCGCCCAGGCCGTGCGCCAGGTTGAGGTGGTGCGCGGCGCGCAGCGCGGCCGCCCCGTCGGTACGGCCGGGCGCGTGCACCCCGGAGCCGTAGCCCAGGAACGCCGAGCACCACGGCTCGTTGAGGGTGATCCACTGCTCCACCCGGTCGCCGAGGGCCTCGCCGACGATCTGCGCGTACTCGGCGAACCGGTAGGCCGTGTCGCGCACCGGCCAGCCGCCCGCGTCCTCCAGCTCCTGCGGCAGGTCCCAGTGGTAGAGGGTGAGGGCCGGCTTGATGCCCTTCTCCAGCAGCTCGTCGACCAGCGCGCGGTAGAAGTCCAGGCCGACCTGGACGGCGGGGCCCCGGCCGGTGGGCCGCACCCGGGACCAGGACACGGAGAAGCGGTAGGCGTTCAGGCCCAGGTCGGCCATCAGTGCCACGTCGTCACGGAAGCGGTGGTAGTGGTCGACGGCGATGTCTCCGTGGTCGCCGCCGGCCGTCTTCCCGGGCGTATGGCTGAAGGTGTCCCAGATCGAGGGCGTACGACCGTCCTCCCGTACCGCCCCTTCGATCTGGTACGCGGATGTGGCCGCACCCCAGAGGAAGGCGGGAGGAAAGGTCACCGGCGTCGCCGGCTCAACGGACTCAGGCATGGAAGCGCTCCCATTAGTAGTCATGGAGATCTGTGGAGGAGAGGGAGAGGAGGGTGGTGCGGGGGAGGTCATGGGCCGGGGCGACGGCGGCCCGGCCCATGGGATGCCCGGGGGATCCAGCCCCCTGGGGGCCGGGGCGACAGGCGCTCCGGCCCGAAGGGAGGAACAGAGGGAGGAATAAGGGGAGGCGGCGCGAGGACCAGGGCGACCAGGGCCCCGGCCCTCGTGAGCCACGGAGTTCTCAGCCCTTCACCGCGCCCTGCATGATGCCCCCCACGATCTGCTTGCCGAAGATCGCGAAGACCAGAAGCAGCGGCAGCGTGCCCAGCAGCGCGCCGGCCATGATGAGGGACTGGTCGGGGGTGTAGCCCCGGCCCAGGCCCGCCACCGCGACCTGGACGGTCGGGTTGCCGGTCTGGGTGAGCACCAGGAACGGCCACAGGAAGTCGTTCCAGGTCTGGACGAACATCAGCATGCCCAGCACGGCCATCGCGGGCCGGGCCGAGGGGAACACCACGTGCCACACCACGCGCCAGCTGCTCGCGCCGTCCACCCGGGCCGCCTCGATGATCTCGTCCGGCAGCGCCTGGATCAGGTACTGCCGCATGAAGAACACGCCGAACGCGCTCACGATCGAGGGCAGGATCACCGCCTGCAACTGGTCGGTCCAGTCGAGCTTGGCGACCATCATGTACAGCGGGATCACGCTCAGCTGCGGCGGCACCATCATCGTGCCGATCACGATCAGCATCAGCGCGTTGCGGCCCTTGAACCGCAGCTTGGCGAAGGCGAACCCGGCGATCGTCGACAGGAACACGATGGTCGTGGCGGAGATCCCGGCCACCAGCGTGGTGTTGAGGAACGCCTCGCCCAGATTGGCGTCGGTCCAGGCCAGTTCGAGGTTGTCGAAGAGGTTGGAGCCGAACCAGAACGGTGGCGGGGTCTGCGCGAGCCGCTGGTTGTCGCGCGAGGCGGCGATCGCCGTCCACACCAGCGGGAACAGCGAGACGATGGTGAACAGGGCGAGGATGACGTACGCGACGGGCCCGGCGTGCAGTGTGCCGCCCGCGCGGGCCGCCCGGGGCCCGCGCACCCGTCCTTTCGGCGGCGGTGTCAGTGTCGTCGTCACGGCCGGTTCTCCTGACTACTGGCGCGCAGCCGGCGCGAGATGACGTAGTTGACGGTCCCGATCACGATGAGGATCAGGAACATCGTCCAGGCGATGGCGGAGGCGCGGCCCAGGTGCTGGTTCACCCAGCCCTGCTCGTACAGGTACAGGCCGAGCGTCTGGAACTGGTGCTGGCTGCCGCCCGAGGCGCCCTTGTTGGCGTCGAACAGCAGCGGCTCGCCGAACAGTTGCGAGGCGCCGATCGTCGACACCACGACCGTGAACAGGATCGTCGGCCGCAGCGAGGGCAGGGTGACGTGCAGGAACTGCTTCCAGCGGCTGGCCCCGTCCAGGGCCGCCGACTCGTAGAGGTCCTGCGGGATGGCCTGCATCGCCGCCAGGTAGATCAGCGCGTTGTAGCCGGTCCACCGCCAGATGACGATCGTGGACACCGCGATCTGCGAGGGCCACTTGTCGTTCTGCCAGTCGATGCCGTCGATCCCGACGGTCCCCAGCGCCCAGTTGATCATGCCGTAGTCACGGCCGAACAGCAGCACGAACACCAGCGAGGCGGCGGCGATCGAGGTGGCGTACGGGGCGAGCATCACGACCCGGTAGAAGGTCGAGGCGCGCAGCTTGTAGTTGAGGATGTGGGCGATGCCCAGGGCGATCAGCAGCTGCGGGACCGTGGAGATGATCCCGATGGTGAGGGTGTTCTTCGCCGCGTTCCAGAAGAACTCGTCGTCGAAGATGCGCGTGTAGTTGCGCAGCCCCACCCAGTTCATGTCCGTCGGCGCGGTCAGCTCCACCTGGTGCAGCGAGGCCCAGCCGGTGTACACCAGCGGGAACAGCCCGAAGGCCAGGAAGAGCAGGAAGAACGGCGAGACGAAGGCGTACGGGCTGAGGCGTACGTCCCGCTGCCAGCGGCGGGACAGCCGGGCCCGGCGGCGCGACTCGTGTCCGTCCTCGTGGACGGTGCGCGGCAGGCGCGGGGCCGCGCCCCCCTCCTTGGCGGGGGACGCGGCGGCGGTGTCGTGCCCGGTGCTCATACGGGTCACTGGTCCAGGTTGTTGTCGATGGTCTTCACGGCCGTCTCCCAGGCCTCCTTCGGCGACTTGCCCTGGGCGACCAGGATCACGCCGTTGTCGGTCAGACCCTGCTGGATGATCTGGTCCTTCGGGCCGATCACCTGGACCGGGCTGTTCTTGGCGGCCTCGGCGAAGATCGTGCCGATCGGGGCGTCACCCGTCATGTCGTTCTTCGCGCCGGTGACCTCGGTGGAGGTGTAGGCGCCCGGGGCGCTCGGGAAGCTGCCCTGCACGGCGAACAGCTTGGCCTGCTGGGCCGGCGCGGTCAGCCAGGCGGCCAGCTTGGCGGCCTCCTCGGTGTTCTTGCCGGCCTTGGGCACGGCCAGGAAGGAGCCGCCCCAGTTGCCGGACTTCGGCGCCTGGGCCACGTCCCACTTGCCGGCCGCCTCCGGCTTGGACTTGCCCTTGATGTAGCCGAGCATCCACGGCGGGCAGGACATCGCGGCGAACTTGCTGTTGGCGATCGTCGAGTCCCAGGCGGGCTGGAACTGGGTCTGGTTGCCCACCAGTCCGTCTTCGGCGGCCGCCGCGGTCAGGTCGAATGCCGCCTTGACCGCGGGGTTCTCCTTGTAGACGACCTTCCCGGAGGCGTCGTAGAACCGCTCGGTCTCACTGCTGAGGATCGCGTTGATCAGTCCACCGGGCGAGTCCATGAAGGTGGTGCCCTTGGGCGCCTTCTTCTTGTAGTCGCGGCCGGTCTCGACGAACTTCTGCCAGTCGCCCGCCCACAGCTTCGCGACCTCCTCGCGGTCGGTGGGCAGACCGGCCGCCTTGAACAGGTCGGTGCGGTAGCAGATGGCCATCGGGCCGACGTCCGTGCCGAGCCCGATCGTCTGGCCGTCGGCCGTGGTCGCCTGCTTCCACTTCCATTCGAGGTAGTCCGCCTGCTTGCCGTACTTCGACAGGTCGAGCAACTTGGACGACTGGGTGCCGACGACTTCGGCGATGTTGCCGACCTCGACGCCCTGGATGTCCATCAGGCCGCTGTCGGTGGTGAGGTGATTGACGAGTGCGGGGTAGTAGTTCTCGTTCCGCTCGACCACGTTCTCCTTGATCACGATGTTCGGGTTGAGCTTCATGTACTCGTCGTACAGGTCGGCCTCCTTGAAGCCGAACGTGCCGAAGAGTCCCAGGGTGATCGTGGTCTCGCCCTTGCCGCCGCCGGAGTTCGGGGAGTCCGAACCGCCGTCGTCGCCGTCGTCGGCACAGCCTGCCAGCAGGCCGGCGCCCAGTGCCGCGACAGCTGCGAGGGCCACCGCCCGGCGGCGGGTACCGATACGTGCACGCATTGCGTCCTCCTGTTGCCCTGACGTGCCGACCCCCCGGCCTGAGAATGGTGCTAGGGCCCGTTGTTGCTTGATTGCGGCTCGGGCGGGGAACGTGCGGGATGTGTATGAGCCCGATACTGTGGGAGCGCTCCCATCGGTGATGTGTTGAAGGTTCGTGGCTACGGGCGAGGGTGTCAAGACAGTGGGCGGGGTCAGATGCGTTCGGTTATCGGGACGTTAACTGGAGCCGGTGCGCGGCACCGGCGCCCGTACGGTGACGGAGAAGTGGGCCTTACGGTGACGGGGCCAGGGTCGTGGCGTCCGCGGAACGCGCGGCCTCGCCCGGCCGCCGGCGTCCTCGCGGGACCGTGACCGGAACGGACTCTTCGTCCCGGCGAGGGCGTCGAATCCCTGTTTCCGGCTCGGAAAACCGATGCCCGCCACGGCGGGGGGAACCCAGAAGCGGAATCCGGGGCGATGGTGGTGTCCCGCGAGGCTGTTAGATTCCAGGCCGACGTGATGTTTCGGGAGGGCGGATCCCATGGCAAGCCACGGAGCACGAGGCCGCAGTGGCGGCAGGCCGACCCTCGAAGAGGTCGCCGCGCGGGCGGGCGTGGGCCGGGGCACGGTCTCCCGGGTGATCAACGGCTCGCCCCGGGTCAGTGACGCGACCCGCGCCGTGGTGGAGGCGGCGGTCGCCGAGCTGGGTTACGTCCCGAACACGGCGGCCCGCGCGCTGGCGGCCAACCGCACCGACGCGATCGCGCTCGTGGTGCCCGAACCCGAGACGCGGTTCTTCTCCGAGCCCTACTTCTCGGACATGCTCAAGGGTGTCGGCCAGGCACTGTCCGACACCGAGATGCAGCTGCTGTTGATCTTCGCGGGCAGCGACCGCGAGCGGCGCCGGCTCGCCCAGTACCTGGCCGCGCACCGCGTGGACGGTGTCCTGCTGGTCTCGGTGCACGCCGACGACCCGCTGCCGGACCTGCTGGCCCAGCTGGAGATCCCGGCCGTGATCAGCGGCCCGAGATCCGCGGCGGAGACCCTGACCTCGGTGGACTCCGACAACTACGGCGGGGCCCGCTCGGCGGTGGAGCATCTGCTGTCGCGCGGCCGCGGCCGGATCGCGCACATCACCGGCCGCCTCGACGTCTACGGCGCCCAGCGGCGCACCGACGGCTACCGGGACGCGCTGAGCGACGCCGGCCGTGAGGTGGACGAACGGCTCGTGGAGGCCGGGGACTTCACCGAGGAGGGCGGGGTGCGGGCGATGACGGCCCTGCTGGAACGCTGCCCCGATCTGGACGCGGTGTTCGCCGCCTCCGACGTCACGGCGGCCGGCGCCCGGCAGGCTCTGCGCGCGGCGGGCCGCCGTATCCCGCAGGACGTGGCGCTCGTCGGCTACGACGACTCGGCCATCGCCCGGCACATGGAACCGCCCCTGACCAGCGTCCGTCAGCCCATCGAGGAGATGGGCCGCTGCATGATCGATCTGCTGCTCGCCGAGATCGCGGACCGCCGCCCGGCGGCCTCGCGGGGTCCGGAGCGGCGCCAGGTGGAGCTGCCGACGGAGCTGGTGGCCCGGACGTCGTCCTGAGGGCATGGCCTCCGGGGCGTGTGCCGGGTCCCGGGGGAGGCGGGTCGGGCCCGGAACCTCCCGGGATGTGCCGTTGTGCCCCGAATCACTCTGGTCGCCGGGCCCTTATCCGCTCCTCGGGCGGCGAGTTGCCCGGAAACGCATCAGGCGGTGACCCTCTCGCGAGGGTCACCGCCTGATGACTCAGGGTGAGTGACGGGACTCGAACCAGTCTTTTGAACATACCGTGACCTGCGGCGATGCGGAAAACCCGGACAAAATAGTGTCATTCGATGACGTTCGATGCCCCCCGATGATGCTCAATGCCGCCCCGTGTTCCCGTGGGAACGGCCGTGGGGTCGATGCCCGTGCCCCGTGGGCGGTGAGTAGAAAACGCCCTATCCGTGATCGTCCGGGAAACGACAGCGCCCCCGCCGAAGCGGGGGCGCCGCGACCCTTCCCTACCGCCTGGGGGGCTAGGTGGGGAGGGCCGTTGAGTGAGGGGGGTGGTTCATGATCGCCATTCCCATCCGCCCTCAAGATCAAACAACTTAGGGTCGGCCCTAATCCCTTTTGATCATGCGATGGGGAGCGTGGACAAGTGCCACGTCCCACCCCGCCCGACGAACGGGTCATCGCCCGCCGCCGCCTGGTGGGAGAACAGATCCGCCGCGTGCGCGAGCATCACAACCTGTCCCAGCTCGAGGTATGCGGACGGTCCGGCATCGACGTAGCCACCTACAGCCGCATCGAACAGGGCCACGCCAGCCCCCTGCTCGACACCCTGATCCGCATCGCCGACGCCATCGGTGTGGAACTCGCCGAACTCGTGCGCTGAGGAGGCTATGTACGGCGAGGGCTCACACTGTCTTGACCTGAGAGAGTCGGTGGTCGCCCGGTACTGCTCGCCGTCGGGCGACCACCGCACCTGCCACCGTGGCGCCGGGACACGACCGGCCGGCAGCAGGTATCTGAGCGGCCACCCCCGACGGGGGGCAGGGGCGGCCGCCGACTGTAGCTACCCGGCGC
>NZ_JBEXPR010000015.1:0-52514 GCF_040612135.1 Streptomyces sp. NPDC006458
AGCAGAACCCCGTCCCGCTGCATCTCGTACAGACGGTGCACACCCGTCGTGGTCTCCTCCGTCACACCACGGATCTCCGACGCCAGCTGGGTCCACTTCTGCGGGGTCTCGGCGACCGTGCGGTTGAGGAGCTCCAGGATGACGCGGTGCTCGTCGGACTCGGCTGTGTCGGGCGAGGGGACCTGGCCGTCCTTCTCGTACTCGACGCCCTTGTGGACGAGGAGGGTGGCGTCGCCACCGTCGTCCAGGATCATGTTCGGGCCGCCGGTGGGGGTGTTCGGCCAGGTCAGCGCCTGCTCCGTGCACCACCAGTACTCCTCCAGCGTCTCGCCCTTCCAGGCGAAGACCGGGATGCCCTGGGGGTTGTCCGGGGTGCCGTTCGGGCCTACGGCGATGGCGGCGGCCGCGTGGTCCTGGGTGGAGAAGATGTTGCAGGAGGCCCAGCGGACCTCGGCGCCCAGGGCGACCAGGGTCTCGATCAGGACGGCGGTCTGCACGGTCATGTGCAGCGAGCCGGTCACGCGGGCGCCCTGGAGGGGCTGCGTCTCGGCGTACTCCTGGCGGATCGCCATCAGGCCGGGCATCTCGTGCTCGGCGAGGGTGATCTCCTTGCGGCCGAACTCGGCCAGCGAGAGATCGGCGACCTTGAAGTCCTGTCGGTTGTCGACAGTCGTCATTGCGAGCTGCTCCTCGGGATTGGGGCGAGGTGGGTAGGGCTGATCTGCGCGGCGGCGGACACAGGGGTGCCCGAGAGGACACAGGCATGCCCGCGTGTGCGCAGCGCAGTCCGTCGGAGGCCCTCTCTCCCTCGGACGATCCGTTCAGGGACCGCCCGACCGCCATCAGCAGCGACGTCTGGCTCCATCCCAAGCTACACCGGTGTACCCGGCCGCCCCCAGTCCACCTCCGAACACATCCGGCCGATCACTGGCCGAACACTGCCCGTTCCCTGGCCGTTCTCCAGTGGCGCGTCGCGGGCCAGGCACTACTGTCGGCGGCCGTACGCGGGCATGGAGGGGCGGTTTCATGGAGCTGGCGCGCAGGCTGTCGGTGACGGGGTGGGTGCTGGGAGTGGTGGGCCTGCTGCTGGTGGTCGGCAGCGTGGTGGGGGCGTGGGCGGGTCGCCAGAGGGTGGTGGTGGACGGCGAGTCCATGGCGCCGACGTACGCCGTCGGGGAGAAGGTGGTCGTCGACGAGTCGGTCGACGGGAGTGAGATCCGCCGGGGGGATGTGGTGCTCTTCTCGGCGCCGGAGGTGCAGGGCTTCGACGCCCTGGTGGTCAAGCGGGTCATCGGTGTCGGCGGCGACCGCGTCGAGTGCTGCGCGGGTACGGGGGCGGGGCAGCGTCTGCTGGTCGACGGCCGGCCGCTGGAGGAGCCGTACGTCGCCGACGGGATCGTGGACGGCAGGGGGCCCGGCGGGGCGAACGAGCCGTATGTGGTGCAGGTGCCCGAGGGGCGGCTGTTCGTGCTGGGCGATCGCCGGTCGAACTCCAACGACTCGCGGTTCTACCAGGGCGGGCAGGGCGGCACGGTGCCCGTGGCGGCCGTGCGGGGCCGGGTGGTGGACGGCTGGAGGGCACCCGTGGCTCTGATCGTGCTCGGGCTGGTCGGGCTGGTCCTGGCCCTCGCGGGTCTGGTGAGCGGCAGGGCCGCGCGGGAGGCGCGCCGTCGGGGCACGGTCCCCGCGCCGCCGTGGCCGGTGGGGCCGCTCGGGGTGTGAGCGGGAACGGCGACGGGCCCGTCGAGGAGACCGACGGGCCCGCGCGGACGAACGGCGTGACGCGGCAGGTGAGTGATCCGCGTCAGTGATCCGCGTCAGTGGTCGGCGGCCTGGGCGGGGCCGCCCGGGGTCGCCTCGCGGTCGGGGCCCTTGGCGGCCTCGGCCGCGCTGTAGACGTCGGGTTCGAGGTAGATGACGCGGGCGATCGGGACGGCCTCGCGGATGCGGGTCTCCGCGGCGTCGATGGCCCGCGCGATCTCGGTGGCGGTGCCGTCGTGCCGTACCGCGATCTTGGCGGCGACCAGCAGCTCCTCGGGGCCGAGGTGCAGGGTGCGCATGTGGATGAGGCCGGTGACGGTGTCGCCGTCGACGACGGCGGCCTCGATCTTCTTGACCTGCTCGACTCCAGCGGACTCGCCGAGCAGCAGGGACTTGGTCTCGATGGCGAGGACGACGGCGATCAGGACGAGCAGGACGCCGATGCAGACCGTGCCGATGCCGTCCCAGACGCCGTCACCGGTGATGAGGGCGAGGCCGACGCCGCCCAGGGCGAGGACCAGGCCGACAAGGGCGCCGAGGTCCTCCAGGAGCACGACGGGCAGCTCGGGTGCCTTGGCCCGGCGGACGAACTCCGTCCAGGAGAGGTTGCCGCGCAGGCCGTTCGACTCCTTGATGGCCGTGCGGAAGGAGAACGACTCGGCGATGATCGCGAAGACGAGGACGCCGACCGGCCAGTACCAGTGCTCGATCTCGTGCGGGTGCTTGATCTTCTCGTAGCCCTCGTAGAGGGCGAACATGCCGCCGACGGAGAACAGGATGATCGAGACGAGGAAGGCGTAGATGTAGCGCTCACGCCCATAGCCGAAGGGATGCTGCGGGGTGGCCTCGCGCTGGGCCCGCTTGCCGCCGACCAGGAGCAGGGCCTGGTTGCCGGAGTCGGCGAGCGAGTGGACGCCCTCGGCGAGCATCGAGGACGAGCCGCTGAAGGCGAACGCCACGAACTTCGATGCCGCGATCGCGAGGTTGGCGGCGAGTGCCGCCACGATCGCCCTGGTTCCACCTGACGCGCTCATGTGTTCGCGTTGTCCCTTCGTACGCAGTCCGGGGCATGGCCCACGGCTTTGCCCGTCCTTTGCCGGTGGGTCATTGTTGCAGCACCGTGCGACACGGGTGCGCCAGGCTGTGGATGACGTTAGTTCAGGCGACGACGGTGGCCCGGAAGAGGGTTCCGGTACCGGACACATCGGTCCTTTCGTTCGCCGGGACGAAGACGGAGGCGCCGGGGCCGAGTTCGTGCTCGCCGACACGGACGGTGCCGGCCGTGCAGAGCAGGATCTGCGGTGTGGCGCGCGTGAGGTCGTGGGCGGCACCGGCGGGCGGGAGGACGTAGCGCGAGAGCCGGAACTCGTCGATGGGGGTCTCGTAGACCTCCTCGCCGTCCGGGGCGGCCTCCGGGCGCAGGACGCCGGCGTCGGCGGCCTCGAAGCGGACGATGCGCAGGAGTTCGGGGACGTCGACGTGCTTGGGCGTCAGGCCGCACCGCAGGACGTTGTCGGAGTTGGCCATGATCTCGACGCCGAGCCCGTCCAGATAGGCGTGCGGGATGCCCGCGCCGAGGTAGAGGGCCTCGCCGGGCTGGAGGCGGACGTGGTTGAGCAGCATGGCGGCGATGACGCCGGGGTCGCCCGGGTAGTGGTGGGCGATGTCGGCGTACGGGGTGTACGCCCCGCCGAGGCGGGTGCACGCGGCGGTGGCCTCGGCGACCGTGCGGTGCATCTCCTCGGGGTCGGCGGAGAGGATCGCGGTGAGGACCTCGCGGAGGGCGGCTTCCTCGGGGTGGGCGTGCAGCAGGTCGACGTAGGGCTTGAGGGAGTCGACGCCGAGGCCGTCGAGGAGGGCGGCGGTCTCGACCGGATCGCGGAAGCCGCACAGGCCGTCGAACTCGGTGAGGGCACAGATCAGTTCGGGCTTGTGGTTGGCGTCCTTGAAGTTGCGGTGCGGGGCGTCGAGGGGGATGCCGCGCCGCTCCTCGTCGGCGTAACCCTCCTTGGCCTGCGCCAGGTTCGGGTGGACCTGGAGGGAGAGCGGGGCGCCGGCGGCGAGGATCTTCAGCAGGAACGGCAGGCGGGGGCCGAACCTGTCGACCGTCGCCTCGCCCAGCTCGCGCACCGGGTCCGCCTCGATGACCTCGACGAGCGTGCCGCGCCCGGTGCGCGAGGGCGCGCCGGGGTGGGCGCCCAGCCACATCTCCGCCTGCGGCGCACCGGTCGGCTCCACGCCGAGGAGCTCGGGGATGGCGGTTGTGGAGCCCCAGGCGTAGGGGCGGACGGTGTTGTCGAGGCGGTCCATCGCTGTCTGCTGCTCTCTCTGCGTACGACGCGGGTTTGCCTCCGCGTACGACGGTCAGGGCGTCCTGGCCTACATCAGGCTCCCGAGGCGAGCGCCAGGTAAACGGCGGCGAAATCCGTGATGGCGATCAGTTCAGCGAGGGTCTCCAGTTCGTCGCCGGAGCCGGGCTCCAGCTCGCTGATCGGCGTGTCGTGGCTCAGGGCCAGCTCGCGGGCGGCCGGGGCGGCGGTGAGGCCGCCGATCGGGCGGTCGCGCAGCAGCACCACGCGCGCGTGCAGCGCGGGCGCCTCCTCGACCCGGTCGCGGAAGAAGTCGTCGGGGTCGGCGCTGGCGGCGAGCGGCCCGGCGAGCAGGGCGCTGTGTGCGGCGAGCGCCTCGGGGAGCTCCCAGACCAGAGCGGGGCGCCCGGCCAGCTCGGCGAGCGCGGAGGCGAAACGGCGGCCGGCCGGTCCCGCGGAGTCACCCTCGGTCCAGATCACCGGGAGCGCGTCGGCGAGTTCGGCGGCGAGCGTCTTGGCGGGGTTGCTGTACGTCGCGATGGCCGGGCCGCAGCGTTCGGCGATGCGGTCGAGGCGGTCGGCGACCTTCTCCAGCGATTCCGCGGGGGCGGTGACCAGGCCGATGCGGTCCAGCAGCGCGAGCAGCGGGGTGAGCAGGGCCCACAGGACGCCGGGGGCGGAGGCCGCGAGCGGTTCGTCCGCCTCGTACGGCGCGGTCGCCAGGGGCACGAACAGGCCGTGCGACTTCGCCACGGCGTCGCTGAGCGGGGTGCCGGCCGGTGCTACGGCGACGACGGTGCAGCCGCGCCGGTAGGCCTGCTCGGCGAGCAGCGACAGGCCGGGTTCGGAGCCGTCGGGGGTGGTGATCAGCAGCAGGTCGACCGAGCCCGCCCAGCCGGGCAGTTCCCAGCGCAGGGCGCCTGCGGCGGGGGCCACGCCGGTGGGGGGCAACCGGGTGACGGGGCTGCCGGGGCCGGCCAGCGTGCCGAGCAGGTCGGCGACGCAGATGGCGGCGAGACCCGGGCCCGCGATGAGGACGGCGCGCGGGCGGCCGTCGGGTTTGAGCTCGCCCACACCGGCCTCGGCGGTGTGCCGGGCGGCGGTGCGGACCCGGGCGCCGGCTTCGGCGGCGCCGCGCAGCAGGGCGCGCTGGTCGGCCTCCGCGAGAGCGTCCGGGGTGTCGAGCAGCGATTCGTCGAGCATGGGCGGAAGCCTCCGGTCGCCAGGTCGGTGCGGGGTGCTTGCGCGGGCCTTTGCGGGGGCCGAGTGGGGCGTACGAGGGTGACGCGCGGCTTACGCGGGGCGTCGGGCCTCGTCGACGAGGAGCACGGGGATGCCGTCGCGGACCGGGTACGCCAGACCGCAGTCCTGGCCGGTGCAGATCAGCTCCGTGTCCTGCTCCTTGAGGGGCGCGTGGCAGGCCGGGCAGGCGAGGATCTCCAGAAGGCCGGCTTCGAGCGGCATGGGGGCGTCCCTTCGGGGGTGCGGCAGGCGATGCGTATGTGCCTGGTCAGCGTACCGCCGTGAGGGATGGGGCGCGGGGGTACGACAGTCGCGGGGGCGGGGGCATGAGGCAGCACCCTTCACGAGGCCCCGAACCACACACGCCCTCAGGCGCGCGAGTACGACGGCCGCGAAGGCGCGGACCTGAGGCAGCACCCTTCACGACGCCCAGAACCACACACGCCCTGAGGGGCGCGGGGAACTGCGCGACCAGCCACGACGAGAGCCGCACTCGCCCCGCACCCGCGCCCGCACGCCCCATCCCGCAGAGCCAGGCCGAGCCGCGCAGCGAACCGTCAGCCCCGAATGATCGACAACGCCTCGTCGCGGACCTTCGCCATCGTCGCCTCGTCACGCGCCTCGGCGTTCAGCCGCAGCAGCGGCTCCGTGTTGGACGGCCGGACGTTGAACCACCAGTCGGCCGAGGAGACGGTGAGCCCGTCGAGCTCGTCGAGCGTGACCCCCTCCTGCCCCTCGAACACGGAGCGAATCGCGGCGAGGCGGCCGGCCTGGTCGACGACGGTGGAGTTGATCTCACCGGAGCCGGCGTAGCGGTCGTACTGGGCGACGAGGCCGGACAGGGGGCCCTCCTGGCCGCCGAGGGCGGCGAGGACGTGCAGGGCGGCCAGCATGCCCGTGTCGGCGTTCCAGAAGTCCTTGAAGTAATAGTGCGCGGAGTGCTCTCCGCCGAAGATCGCGCCGGTGCGGGCCATCTCCGCCTTGATGAAGGAGTGACCCACGCGGGTGCGGGCGGGCGTGCCGCCGTTCTCCCGCACGACCTCCGGGACGGTCCAGGAGGTGATCAGGTTGTGGATGACCGTGCCCTCGCCGCCGTTGCGGGCGAGTTCGCGCGCGGCCACCAGGGCGGTGATGGCGGACGGGGAGACCGGGTCGCCGTTCTGGTCGACGACGAAGCAGCGGTCGGCGTCGCCGTCGAAGGCGATGCCGAGGTCGGCGCCCTCCTCGCGCACGCGCGCCTGGAGGTCGACGATGTTGGCCGGGTCCAGCGGGTTGGCCTCGTGGTTGGGGAAGGTGCCGTCGAGCTCGAAGTACATCGGCACCAGGTCCAGCGGCAGTCCCTCGAAGACGGTGGGTACGGTGTGGCCGCCCATGCCGTTGCCCGCGTCGACGACGACCTTCAGGGGGCGGATGGAGGTCAGGTCGACGAGCGAGCGCAGATGGACCGCGTAATCCTCCAACGTCTCGCGCCGGGTGACGGTTCCCGCCTTCGCGGCCGGGGCCGGGGCGCCCGACTCGCTCCACCTCTCGGCGAGTTCACGGATCTCGGTGAGGCCGGTGTCCTGACCGATGGGGGCGGCGCCCGCACGGCACATCTTGATTCCGTTGTACTTGGCGGGGTTGTGCGAGGCGGTGAACATCGCGCCGGGCAGGTTCAGCGCGCCGGACGCGTAGTAGAGCTGGTCCGTGGAGCACAGGCCGATCTCGGTCACATCGACACCGAGGGCGGCCGCGCCGCGGGCGAACGCGGCCGCCAGACCCGGCGACGAGGGGCGCATGTCGTGCCCGATCACGATCGCGTCGGCGCCGGTCACCTGGGCGAAGGCGGCACCGAAGAGTTCGGCGAGCGGCTCGTCCCACTGGTCGGGGACGACACCGCGTACGTCGTACGCCTTCACGATCTGTGACAGATCAGCAACCACGGCCAACCCTCCTGAAAGTCCTGTCGGTCACCTCAAACTACCCGTACCGCACAGGCGGGCGCCGGTTGCTCCACTTGATTGGACCGGCGGGCGACGGCCGAGGCCGGGTCCGTGCGGCGACCGAGGAGGGATCCGGACGCGCAGGCGAGGGAACCGCGTCAGCAGTCGGGCGAGGTCAGTTGTCCGGCGAGCGCAGGACGCGCAGATGGCCGCGGCGGGCGACCTCCATGGGGTCCGCGGCGCGGCCGCCGGCCTGGGCGGCGCGCTCCTGCGGGCGGGCCGCCTCACGCACCGCGTTGGCCAGCGCCTCCAGGTCGTCGCCGCTGGGGCGGGCCGGGGCGGAGCCGTCGAGGAGACGGACGACCTCCCAGCCGCGCGGGGCGGTGAGGCGCTCGGAGTGCTCGGCGCACAGGTCGTAGCAGTGGGGTTCGGCGTAGGTGGCGAGCGGGCCGAGGACCGCGGTCGAGTCGGCGTAGACGTACGTCAGCGTCGCGACGGCGGGTCGGCCGCAGGCGGTGCGCGAACAGCGACGTACAGGGCTCACGACGTTGGACGGTACCGCACTCTTGAGCGGGCCGCGACGACTCTCCACCAGGTCACTCCCCCGTGTCGTGTTGCGGAACTTCCCCCGAACCCTCCTCGTCATACCCCGCTGACCTGCACGGACACACCCATTCCGGGGAACTTGGGACCTGGCGGCCGGTCACCTCTCGGCATAAACCGCGTCATTTGGCCTGAGTTCGACGGTCCCGGAGAGATACGGAATCGAGCCCAAGCTTGGCTGGAATGGTCAACCTGCGACACGTTCTGCGGGGGTGGCCGGATGCCGCCCCGCCCAAGGCGTGGGCGCGGGGCACTCGCGAGGGGCGGGGACTAGGCTTCCTCAGTGATGGACACCCCCGTACCGCCCCGTGCCACCGGCCCCGGGCCCCGCCGTCGTGACCGCCACGGCAGGGGCATGCGTGGCCCGATCGCGCCGCCGCAGGTGCCGCTCGCCGCGAGCCGGGCCGAGCTCTTCGCGGATCTGGTGCAGGACTCCGTGGAACGCCTTGAGCGGCGCTGGCCGCAGCTCGCCGACATCGACTTCCTCGTGCTGGAGGTGCCGAGGCTCACCGGGCCGGGCGACTCCTGGCACGACGAGCCGGTCCCGCTGGGCGGCACGATCGCCGCGCGCGAGGGACACCCCGCGCGCGTGGTGGTCTACCGGCGGCCCGTGGAGATCCGCACCAAGGGGCGCGACGAGCGCGCCGCCCTGGTGCACGAGGTCGTCGTGGAGCAGGTCGCCGAACTGCTGGGGCTGACACCGGAGACGGTGGATCCGCGCTACGGCGAGGACTGACGCCCTCCGCCGGTCCGGGGACCGACGGCCCCGGGACGGGCTAGCGCTGGAGCACCGACAGATCCTGCTCCGCCTCCGGTACGGCGACCATGCCGCGGTCGTCCGGCAGGGTCTGCACGGTGAACGCCGACAGACCGTCCTGGTCCGTCTCCAGGGTGCGGGAGGCGTACACCGGGCCGCCCGACACCGGTTCGACGGTGAGGGCGAAGGTGCCCTTCAGGCCGCTCGGCACCGGCAGCGTCACATTCTGGGTGGTGCCGGGCTTGAGGTGGAACGTCTCCGTGACGGCGGTGCCGCCCTCGGTGCCGGCCGAGGCGGTCACCTCGACCTTGGCCTCGCCCGCGGGGGCGGTGAGCGACAGGGTGGTGCCCTTCGCGGTGTTGGCGACGGCACTGGCGCGCGTGCCGACCGGCCGGGCCGCCGCGACGAACGCCGTCTCCTGCCGGTCGCCCTTGCCGCGCACGATCCGTACGGCGGCGACGACCGGCACCGAGCGGTCCGTGGGGCTCAGCACCAGCGAACCGGCTTCCCCGCGCGTGATGTCGCCGAGGTCGACCGCGCTGGTCATGCCCGACTTCACGTGCAGCGTCTCCTGCCCGGCGGGCGTGATCAGGCCGGTCGGGGAGGCGAGGCGGACCTTGAGGTCGGCGTCGGTGCCGCCCGGGGTGAAGGCCACCAGGCGCACGGACGTGGCGTCCTCGGGGATGCCGGGCAGCACGAGGGTGTCGGCTGCGTCGGCGGACGCGGCGAGCCAGTCGCCGCCGAGCTTGTCGTCCAGGGCGAGCATCGCGGCGCCGACGCGGCCGCTGCGCACGACGACGTGCACGGTGACGTCGGGGTGTGAGCCGTCGGTGAGGGTGGACAGCAGGACCGGCTCGGTGGACCTGGGCTTGACGGTGATGCCCTCGGCGACCGTGGACTCCAGCAGGCCGTCCTCGCCGTACAGCTGGATGTCGACGACGGCCGCGGAGTCGTCGGGGTTGGTCAGGTGGACGTAGTCGGTGCGGCCGTCGCCGGTGCTCGCGCCGGGGAACCAGAACTCGGTGTCGGGGGCGGTGCAGTTGACGCCCTGGAGGCCGCGGCCGGTGCCCGCGCTGACCTCGGTGGTCTGCTGGACGGTCCAGCCGGGCGCGGTGTTGCCCTCGGCGGTGCCGATCAGCGCGGGCGACTGGGCGCCCGAGGTGTCGCCGCTGACGGGTGTGCCGGGCTTTGCGGGCTTCACGACGGCCTTGGGGGTCTTCTTCGCGCGCTTGCCGCCCGCGTCCGCGGTGGCGGGCACCAGGTCGGCCTTGCCGTCCTTGCCGGTGCCCTTGGTGGCGGGCGTGAAGGACGTGTACGTCGTCTCGGCGAGGTCGGAGGTACTGGGCGCCGGGCACAGCAGGCTGGTGCGCTCCACGGGCAGGTACTCGGCCGCCTGGGTGGTGTCCGAGCCGGAGGCGTCGGGGGCGGTGAGCGCGCCCAGGCCGGTGACGGCGGCGAGCGCGGCCGTGGCGGCGATCAGGGACAGGGTCGTGCGGTTCACTGCTGGCTCCCGTCGGGGCGCTCACTGCCGTTGGCGTGCGGTTGGTCCTGGTGCGCCGGGTCGTACGCCATGTCGTAGCCCTGGGTGTACGTCTGGTCGTACGGCGCGGTCTGCGCGGTGCCTCCGTAGGCGTACGGGTCGTACTGGCCGGACTGGTAAGGGTCGGCCTGGTAGGCGCCGTCGTAGGTGCCTGTCTGGTACTGGTCGGCGTGACCGGCGTACTGGTCGGCGGTGTTCCAGGTGTCGTAGGACTGCTGCTGCGGGACGGCGGCCGGCGGCTGTTCCGGCGCGGGGACGGCGAACTCGTCCGCGGTGGCGGCCTCTTCGGCCTCGGCCTGGGCGCGCAGGCGGCGGGCGCGGCGGCCCTCTCCGGCGGTGGCCTGGGCCGGGACCGGCGTCTCCTCGGGCAGGTCGTCGTCGACGTCGCGGCGGCGGCCGGGCAGGGCGAGGACCACCAGGACGAGGGCGAGGAGACCCTGCGTCCACAGCCAGGCGGTGTGGCCGGTGGGGTTGTCGTAGGTGACGTCCAGGCGGCCGCCGGCGGCGGGGAGCTCGAAGCCCTGGGCCCAGCCGTCGACGGTGGTGCGGGTGAGCGGGGCGCCGTCGAGCGTGGCGGTCCAGCCGTCGGCGGCGCTGTCCGCCAGGCGCAGGACGCGGCCCTCGGACCCGGCCGGGAGGGTGGTGTGGATCTCGACCGGGCCGGCCTCTACGGGCTTGGTCTCGGTGCCCTCGGCCTGGACGATCGTGGCCCGCGCGACCTCGCGCTCGACCCGCCACAGGGCGCCGCCGTCCTTCTCGCTGAGGCGGGTCAGGCCGGGCGTGGCGTCCAGGACGCGGGCGATCTCGCGGGGCGCGCCCTTGTGGACGAGGACGTAGCAGACGGCGAAGTCGCCGAGCTGGGTGGCCTGGTCGGCGCCGGAGCCGGCGACGAGGTTGGCGACGACCTTGTCCAGGCGGTCGTCGCGGCCGTCCGCGGCAGCGAGTTCGGCGTCGCCGAGGCGGGCGCCGGAGCCGCGGACCAGGGTGTAGTCGACGTGCGCGGCGGACGTGCTGTCGAGGACGAGGGTGCGCGGCTGGGCGCAGCCGGGGCCGTCCTCGGCGACGAACGCGGGTACCTGCAGGGCGTCGGGCCACCGGTCCAGGGGGCCGTCGGCGCCGCGGATCATCCAGCCGGCGGCGACGAGGAGCGGGCCCGCGGCGGAGGCGAAGGCGATCAGCGCGGCGACCGGCTGGCGCCAGCCGAAGTTCTGCTCGGCCACGCGTGCGCGTGCCCCGTCGGCGCCGAGGACGGCGGCCGCCAGGAGGGCGAGGCCGTAGACGAGGGTGGCCGGGCCCGCCCAGGTGGAGCGGTTGGACAGGACGGCGAGCAGCAGGCCGACCAGGGCGACGGCCCAGGCGGTGAGGATGGCGGGGCGGCGCTCGGCGCGCAGCAGGGCGGCGAGCGCGGCGAGGACGATGCCGATGAGCATCAGTCCGTCCATGGTGCCGGGTCCGCCGGGGCTGGCGCCGAGCAGGTCGAGCGCGGACGCGGACGAGGCGCCGTAGTCGAGGCCTGCCTCGGTGAAGAACCCGAACGGCAGGAGCGTCAGCGACCAGGGGGCCAGGATCAGCAGGGGCGTGCCGAGGTGGGCGGCGAAGCGCAGGCCGTGGGCGGTGATCTCGCCGCGGCGCACGGCGAGCAGGGCGAAGCCGAGGAGGAGCGCGGCGGGCCACACGATCGGCGTGAACGCGGTGGCGATCGTCAGCAGCAGCGCGTACGCCCAGGTGGCGCGCCAGCTGCCGCGGGCGCCCGAGGCGTTCGCGAGGCCGGCGGCCGCGATGCCCGCGCGGGCGATGAGCGGCAGCAGGACGGCGAGGACGGCGGTGCCGAGGCGGCCTCCGGCGAGGGCGCCGGTGGCGGCGGGCAGGAAGGCGTAGGCGACGGCGGCCCAGGCGCGCAGCAGCCGGGAGGTCACCAGCGGGCGGGAGGCGAAGTAGGCGCTGAGTCCGGCGAGGGGCACCGAGGCGACCAGCAGGACGGTGACGGCGAGTCCGGTGGAGCCGAACAGCACGGTGGCCAGCAGGGCCACGATCGCGAGGTAGGGCGGCGCGGTGGGGGTGCCGCCGGCGCCGACCGGGTGCCAGGTGTCGAGGTAGCGCGCCCACAGGTCGCCCGCGGTGGCGGGGGCGGGCAGCAGGGCGCCGCCCGCGAGGGCGCCGGTGCCGAGGAGTTCGCGGCAGGCGGCCAGCGAGGCGAGGAGCAGGACCAGGAACAGCACCGGCGCGGGTCTGCGCGCCAGGCGCTTGAGGCGGGCGAACTGCTCGACCTCCAGGAAGTCGGCGTCGTCGCCGCCGGGCCCGGACTCCACCGCGCCGCCGTGCCGTCCGGCTCCGGGGGCCGCTTCGGCGTCGGAGTTGCCGAAGAAGTTGCCCGCGACCTGTTCGACGGTGACGCGGACGGTCGCGCCCGGCGGCGGGAACAGCTGTCTGAACTCGCCCTTGTCGATCTGCGGGCTGCCCCGGCCGTGCCGCCCGGCGATGATCCGCTCGGGCCGCAGCAGCACGCTGAGCAGTCCGCGGATCTCATCGAGGGCCTGTCCGGGGGCCTTGCCGACGAGGTAGGCGAGGGTGCGCAGCAGGGTGCCGAGGACGAGCCGGAGCAGGACCCAGGGCAGCGTCGCGCTACGGGTGTTGACGAGCAGGGTGTAGACGGCGCCGGCCTTGTCGACCTTGTGCGGGGAGGCGGTGGTGCGTCCCGCGCAGTCGACGGCGCGGCGTTCACGGGAGGCTGCCTCGGCGTGCCGCACGACGGCGTCGGGGGCGACGAGGACGCGGTGGCCAGCGGCGTGGGCGCGCCAGCACAGGTCGACGTCGTCGCGCATCAGGGGCAGGCGCCGGTCGAAGCCGCCTAGCTGTTCGAAGACGTCGCGGCGGATCAGCATGCCGGCGGTGGACACCGACAGGACGGGCCGGACGTGGTCGTGCTGGCCCTGGTCCTGTTCGCGGCGGTCCAGGCCGGTCCAGCGGCGGCCGGAGTTGGCGATGGAGACGCCGACCTCCAGGAGCTGGCGCTTGTCGTACCAGCCGCGGAGCTTGGGACCGACCACGGCGACGTCGTCGCGGCCCAGTTCGAGTTCGTTCTCCACGACGCGCAGCAGGTGGGCGAGCGCGTCGGGTTCGGGGGCGCAGTCGTCGTGCAGCAGCCAGAGCCACTGGACGGGTTCGCCGTGCGGGAGCTCGGGCAGGTCGTAGGCGTCGTCGCGCCAGGTGCGCGTGACGGGGTCCCAGCCGCTGGGCCGCTTCAGATACGGCAGGTCCTCGGGTGAGAGGTGGGGGGCCGTGCGGTGGGCCTCCTCGACGGCCTGGCCGAAGCCGGTGCGGCGGGCGAGGTGGAGCACCCGGTCGGGGCCGAGGGCGTCGGTGACCAGCCGCGCGGAGTCGTCGGCGCTGCCGGTGTCGGCGGCCATGACGTACTGGACGGGGCGCTCCTGGCCGAGCAGGGCGGCGAGCGCGTCGGGCAGCCAGCGGGCACCGTCGTGGGAGACGATCACCGCGGTCACGACATGGCGCGGGAACTCTGGTGTGGCGGTGCCGTTTTGCGCCGCCGTGTGGCTGTGCACGGACATCGAGGTACGGGCCCCGGTTCGCTGGACTGCGGTGGACGCCTGCGTCTCCTCGTGTGTCGAGGGGACAGCGGGGCGTCTCGGACGAGCGACCACACTATCGGCTGGGCATGACAGCGGCCCGCCGCCTGTGGACAACCCACTTGCGACGGGCCGTTGGGTCCGTGTTTTTCGTGCGCTCGTTCAGATGGCGGCCTTCTTGAGGCGTCGGCGCTCGCGTTCGGACAGACCGCCCCAGATGCCGAAGCGCTCGTCGTTGGCGAGGGCGTACTCGAGGCACTCGGAGCGGACCTCGCAGGCGAGGCAGACCTTCTTGGCCTCACGGGTGGAGCCGCCCTTCTCGGGAAAGAAGGACTCGGGGTCGGTCTGGGCGCACAGCGCGCGCTCCTGCCAGCCGAGTTCCTCGTCCGCGTCGTCGACCAGCAGTTGCTGCACCAGCTCGGTCATGTGCGCCCCTCGTCTGTCTTTCGCGTCCCCGTGATCTAGCCGTTACCGATTCCGGCTGAACGACACGAGTGAAATTACAAGTGTGCTGCTCCGGGCGAGTCAAGCCGAGATCTGCTATTGGGCCCCTTATTCACTCTGCGGAACCAAGGCCGTGCGGAAAGTGTTCAAATCGCCATAAACCTTGACACGCAGATGGGATCCCCGTGGGCCTCCGGCCCCGCACAGACCTGTACGGAGGAGGACGCCCGGACGTTCGATCTCGTTCCGGCACGCGCGCCGAAGCGAACCGGATCACAGCGGGATCACGGGATCGCAACGAGACCCGCCCGCCCGGTTGTGCGCCATGTGTCCCGGCGGGCGGTGGAACAAACCTTTCACCACACAGATGAACCGGATGAGGTGAAACATGTCCCACATACCGGGCGTCGAGTTGACAGTGATGGTGTGAACCGCTGTCCTAGTGGGCATGCTCGCGAACTCGGCACTCACCCCGACCCGCGCCGCCGGGTCCTTCGGTGCTGCCCTTGTTCGCCGTAGCTGTTGCTGTTGTCGCGGTTGTTGAGCCCGAAGAGCGCTCCAGCCGCACCCTGAGTCCACCGCGACTCGGCTGCTTGTTCCCGCCGCCCGGACCCGGGCACTCCTGTCCCCCGCGATCCGGGCGGACGGCCGCGACACCCAGCCATCCCCCACTTCCTCCGAGGAACCACCCCACCCATGAACAGCGACAGCGACCTCCAGATCGCCGGCGACATCCTCGAAGTGCAGCACCTGCTCCAGCCCGCGCGCGAGCACCCGGCCACCGTCGCCGAGTTCGTGGGACTCGCCCGCTCCATCGCCGCCGACCGCTCCCAGTGGGAGCACCTCGTCCAGTACGACGCCACCAGCCGCTGGTACCACCGGCTGCGCACCGGCCCCGGCTACGAGGTGTGGCTGCTGTCCTGGGTGCCCGGCCAGGGCAGCGGACTGCACGACCACGGCCGTTCCTCCGGCGTGCTGACCGTCCTGGACGGCACCCTCACCGAGCGCACCGGGCGCGACACGCGCGCGCTGGCGGCCGGCGGCCAGCGGGTGTTCGCCCCGGGCTACGTCCACGAGATCGTCAACGACGCTCTGGAGCCCGCGGTCAGCCTGCACATCTACCACCCCGGCCTGACCGAGATGCCGATGCTCCCCCAGTCTCAGCTTCACTCGACAGGGGGAACCCCCGACGCGCCCCACTGCGAGGCGCGCCCCGTGACCACCTGACCCGTTGTCGGACCCGCCTGCGAGACTTGGCCCATGCGCATTGTGGTTCTGGCAGGCGGCATCGGCGGTGCCCGGTTCCTGCGCGGTCTGAAGCAGGCCGCGCCGGACGCGGACATCACGGTCATCGGCAACACCGGGGACGACATCCATCTGTTCGGGCTGAAGGTCTGTCCGGACCTCGACACGGTGATGTACACCCTCGGCGGCGGCATCAACGAGGAACAGGGCTGGGGCCGTTCCGACGAGACCTTCCACCTCAAGGAGGAGCTCGCGGCCTACGGCGTCGGCCCCGAGTGGTTCGGACTGGGCGACCGGGACTTCGCCACGCACATCGTGCGGACCCAGATGATCGGCGCCGGCTACCCGCTGAGCGCGGTCACCGAGGCCCTGTGCGACCGCTGGCAGCCGGGCGTCCGCCTGATCCCGATGACCGACGACCGCGTGGAGACGCATGTGGCCGTCGAGGTCGACGGCGAGCGCAAGGCGATCCACTTCCAGGAGTACTGGGTCCGGCTGCGCGCGTCGGTCACCGCCGAGGCGGTCGTCCCGGTGGGCGCCGAGCAGGCCAAGCCCGCGCCCGGCGTGCTGGAGGCCATCGCGGAGGCGGACGTCGTCCTCTTCCCGCCCTCCAACCCCGTCGTCTCGGTCGGCACGATCCTCGCGGTGCCCGGCATCCGGGAGGCGATCGCCGAGGCAGGCGTGCCCGTGGTCGGTCTCTCCCCCATCGTCGGGGACGCACCCGTGCGCGGCATGGCCGACAAGGTGCTCGCGGCGGTGGGCGTGGAGTCCACGGCCGCCGCGGTCGCCGAGCACTACGGCTCGGGCCTGCTGGACGGCTGGCTCGTGGACACGGTCGACGCGGCCTCGGTGGAGCGCGTCGAGACCGCCGGCATCCGCTGCAGGGCCGTACCGCTGATGATGACCGACCTCGACGCGACGGCGCTGATGGCCCGCGAGGCGCTGGCGCTGGCCGAGGAGGTGCGGACCGTATGACCGAGGCGTCCGCGCAGGGCTACCGCGTCTGGGCCGTGCCCGGACTGCCCGAGGTCGCGCCCGGCGACGACCTCGCCAAGCTGATCGCCACCGCCGAGCCGGAACTGGCCGACGGGGACGTACTGCTCGTCACCTCCAAGATCGTCTCCAAGGCGGAGGGCCGGATCGTCGAGGCGGCCGACCGTGAGGCCGCGATCGACGCCGAGACGGTCCGGGTGGTGGCCCGCCGCGGCGCCCTGCGGATCGTCGAGAACCGTCAGGGCCTGGTCATGGCCGCCGCCGGGGTGGACGCCTCCAACACCCCTTCCGGCACGGTCCTGTTGCTCCCGGAGGACCCCGACGCGTCCGCCCGCGCGATCCGCGAGGGCCTGCGCGCGATCCTCGGCGTCAACATCGGGGTCGTCGTCACCGACACCTTCGGGCGACCCTGGCGCGCGGGGCTCACGGACGTCGCGATCGGCGCCGCCGGAGTGCACGTCCTGGACGACCTGCGCGGTGGCACCGACGCCCACGGCAACCCCCTCAGCGCGACCGTCGTGGCCACGGCCGACGAGCTGGCCGCGGCCGGCGATCTGGTCAAGGGCAAGGCGACGGGCCTGCCGGTGGCCGTCGTCCGCGGCCTGCCGCAGGTGACCGGCGAGACCGGGACGGGCGCCCGAGCCCTCGTCCGGGACGCCCACGACGACATGTTCCGGCTCGGCACCTCGGAGGCGATCCGCGAGGCGGTCACCCGGCGCCGCACCGTCCGCTCCTTCACCGACGAGCCGGTCGACCCCGGCGCGGTGAGACGGGCCGTCGCGGCGGCGATCACCGCCCCCGCACCCCACCACACCACCCCCTGGCGCTTCGTCCTCCTCGAATCCGCCGAGTCCCGCACCCGCCTGCTGGACGCGATGCGCGACGCCTGGATCGCCGACCTGCGCCGGGACGGCAAGACCGAGGAGTCCATCGCCCGGCGCGTCCGCCGCGGCGACGTCCTGCGCAACGCGCCCGGCCTGGTGGTCCCCTGCCTCGTCATGGACGGCTCCCACACCTACGGCGACGCGCGGCGCGACGGGACCGAACGGGAGATGTTCGTGGTCGCCACGGGCGCCGGCGTCCAGAACTTCCTCGTCGCCCTGGCCGGGGAGCGGCTGGGCTCGGCCTGGGTGTCCTCCACCATGTTCTGCCGTGACGTCGTGCGCGAGGTCCTCGGCCTGCCCGAGAACTGGGACCCCATGGGCGCCGTCGCGATCGGCCACCCCGCGGAGGAACCCCGCCCGCGCGCGGACCGGGACGCGGAGGCGTTCATCGAGGTGCGCTGACATGTGGCGCACGTCAATGCCCGAGTGGCCCCCGCCCACCCGCCGGGGCTCGTACGCTCGAAGAACCTCACCGGCTTCCCAGGGACCACTCGTGGCTGGACGCTTCGCTCCACGCCCCACGCGTACGACGGTGCGCGGGGGCCATGTCGCCGTACCCGGCGGTGTGCCGAGGCCGGCCGCGGGTCCCGGCCGGGTACGGACGTACGCCCCCGGCGGCCCCCTCGATCTCGGACTGGTCCTCGGACCGCTGCGCCGAGGTCCGGCCGATCCGACGTTCCGCGCCCTGCCCGACGGCTCGGTCTGGCGCGCCAGCCGCACCCCCGCCGGGCCGGGGACGCTGCGGGTGTCCCCGTGCGGCGGCGGCGAGATACGGGGCGAGGCCTGGGGGCCCGGGGCGGACTGGCTCCTCGGCCGGCTCCCGGAGATGCTCGGCTCGGCCGACGACCCGGACGCCTTCGCTCCACGCCATCGGCTGCTGGCGACGGCCCGGCATCGGCGGCCCGGGCTACGGCTGACCCGGACCGGGCTGGTGCTGGAGTCGCTGATTCCGTCGATCCTGGAGCAGAAGGTCACGACCGACGAGGCGTATCGGGCGTGGCGGCTGCTGGTGCGGAAGTTCGGGGAGCCGGCGCCGGGGCCCGCGGCGGGCGGCCGACTGTGGGTCATGCCCGCGCCGCGGACCTGGGCCCTGATTCCCTCCTGGGAGTGGCATCGCGCCGGCGTCGACGACAAGCGGGCGTCGACCATCCTGCGGGCGGTTCGCGTCGCCGCGCGGATGGAGGAGGCCATGGGGATGGCGCCTGAGGCCGCCCAGGCGCGGCTCGAACTGGTGCCTGGTATCGGGCCCTGGACCTCCGCGGAGACCGTGCAGCGCAGTCATGGGGCGGCCGATGCCGTGACGGTCGGGGACCTTCATCTGCCCGGCATCGTGGGGTGGGCGCTCGCCGGGGACCGGCACGCCGACGACGACGTCATGCTGCGGCTCCTGGAGCCGTACGCGGGGCAGCGGCATCGTGCCGCCCGCCTCATCCTTCTCAGCGGCCGAACTCCCGCCCGCCGGGCGCCTCGTATGCCTCGCGGCGACATCGGGCGGCTGTGAGGGGCACGGCTGGGTCTGCGCTGCGGCCGGGGGGTTGCTCGGCTCGGCGCCACGAGGTTCCGCTGGGCGGGGCTGAGGCCGGGGAGTTGCTCGGCGCGGCGCTATGAGGTTCCGCTGCGCGGGGCTGAGGCGGGGGCGGTGCGCAACTCGGCGCTGCAACGTGCCGCCGCGCCCACCCGTGCCGCCCCCAGCGCACGCATGCCCCCGGCCACGGCGCTGCGCAGCCCAAACCAACGGGCGTAGAGACGTCGCGTACGGCGCGGCTGAGGCGGGGGACGGTGCGCAACTCGGCGCGACGAGGTGCCGCCGCGCCCACCCGTGCCGCCCCTAGCGGCACGCATGCCCGCGGCTGGGTGTGGCGGACCGGGGACGGACACCACCCGCCCCGGCCCCCCGCACCCCCCACCCACGTCACGCGCTGCCGCAACGGACAGGGGCGCCCTACTGATCCGACGAGAAGCGGAGCGACCCCGCTGGGATGCGGGCGTCGCACCACACCCGGGCCCCCTCGCGGAGTTCGTTGTCGGCGCCGATGACCGCCCCGTCGCCGATGACCGTGCCGCTGAGGACGGAGCGCGTGCCCACGCGGGCGCGGTTGCCGATGAGGGAGTCGGTGATGACCGCCCCGGGCTCGATGACCGCCCCGGGAAGGATCGTCGAGCCGAACACCCGCGCGCCCTCCGCGACGAACGCCCCCTCGCCCACCACCGTCCCCCCGGCCAGCTTCGCGTCGGGTGCCACGGTCGCCGTGGGAAGGACCAGCCGGTCCCCGCACCGACCCGGCACCGCCGGGGACGGGGCCCGCCCCAGAACCAGGTCCGCGGACCCGCGTACGAAGGCGGCCGGAGTCCCGAGATCCAGCCAGTAAGTACTGTCGACCATGCCCTGCAGATGCGCCCCTGCCGCCAGCAGATCCGGGAACGTCTCCCGCTCCACCGACACCGGCCGACCCGACGGGATCGAGTCGATGACCGAGCGGCGGAAGACGTACGCCCCGGCGTTGATCTGGTCGGTGACGATCTCCTCGGGCGTCTGCGGCTTCTCCAGGAAGGCCAGCACCCGCCCCGTGGCGTCGGTGGGCACGAGCCCGTACGCACGAGGGTCCGTCACCTGCGTCAGGTGAAGGGAGACATCCGCGCCGGACCGCGCATGGGTGTCGACCAGCGCCCGGATGTCGAGCCCGGTCAGGATGTCGCCGTTGAAGACGAGCACCGGATCGTCGGGCCCGCAGTGCAGACGCGAGGCCACGTTCCGGATCGCCCCGCCCGTCCCGAGGGGCTCGTCCTCGGTGACGTACTCGATGTGCAGACCGAGCGCCGAACCGTCACCGAAGTACGGTTCGAAGACGTCCGCCAGATAGGACGTCGCGAGCACGATGTGCTCGACCCCTGCCGCCCTCGCCCGCGCCAACTGGTGCGTGAGGAACGGCACCCCCGCCGCCCTGACCATCGGCTTCGGTGTGTACACCGTGAGCGGGCGCAGTCGCGTGCCCTTGCCGCCGACCAGGAGGATCGCTTCTGTCACCTGTCGTCTCTGCTTCCTGCCGGGACCGGCCGAACTGTCATTCGGCCGGTCAGTGTATGCAGAACGTTGTCTGGCGCTCTCGACTGCCGGCGGTGTCGCGTCCCTTCCCCCCGACGGCGGTGAACATGCCCCCCGAACGTGCTCCCGGCATACGACGTATACCCCCCAAGCGGCTGGGGCCGGCCGGTCAGCGCCCCTGCAAGCGGGCCGCGTTCGTCCGGGCCGAACCGAGCTTGCCGTACAGCAGCCCGCCGGGGCACTGCGTGGCGAAGCCGTCCCGGTGACCGGAGATCACGTTCAGTCGTACATTCTTACCTTTTTGGTAGAGATTCCCGCCACCGGACGTGAGATAGGTCTTGGCACGCGGGTCCACTCCGTAGATGCCGAGCTTCCAGGCCGTCAGTTTCGCGATGGCGGTCACCGCGGAGGCCGACGGCTTGGAGGTGTTGAACGTGCCGAGCACGGCGATCCCCGTGCTTTTGGTGTTGAACCCGAGAGTGTGGGCGCCGAGAACGGCCTTCGCCACCCCGCCGGCACGGCCCTCGTAGATGTTTCCGCACTTGTCGACGAGGAAGTTGTAGCCGATGTCCCGCCAGCCCATGCTCTTGACGTGGTAGCGGTAGATACCGCGAATGACGGACGGCACCTGTGAGCACTGGTACTTGTTCCCGGATGCCGTGTGGTGCACGAAGGCCGCCTTGACCGACTTGGTGTAGACGAACTTCTTCTCGCGCAGCGACTCGTCCGCGCCCCAGCCGCGACGGGTGACGATGCGCGGCCGCGGCCCGATCTTGGGCTGGGCGCGCGTCCCGCCCTCCGGGAGCAGGGCCAGTTCCCGCTCCGTCGCGGCACGGCTCAGCGCGGGCAGCTCCGTGGCGCCGAGCGGTGCGAGCGGGGCGTTGGCGGCGGAGGCGAGGGCGGCGTCGGGACCGAGCGAGCCGGTACGCGGCGAGTCGGCGGGTACGACAACGGAAGCGGGTACGGCACCAGAGGCGGGGACGGCGCCGGACACGGGCGCCGCGTCGTCGGCCTGTCCGGGGTCGACGAGTTCGAGGCGCAGGCCCGACGGCAGCGAGGCCCCGGCGGTGGCGGTGCGGGCACCGCGGCCGGTCTCCTCGACTCGGGACTCGGCGACGGCCCGGACCCGGACCTCGACGCCGTCGGAATCGCCCACCCACAGCGGGGCGGTGGCGCCGCGGACCCGGCCGGTGACGCGCTCGGCGGTGTCGGGGTCGGCGGCGTGTTCATGGTTGTGGGTCTCGACGTCCTGCCAGCCGGACCACTCCCCCGTCATGGAGTCGCGGGTGCGGACCTGGACGCGGCCGTGCAGTTCGGCGTCCGGGTCGTCCCATACGACGCCGACGAGGGAGAAGTGGCGTACGTCGCGTCGGGTCAGGCCCTGTACGGCGGCGGAGCCGAGGGCACGTTCGGCGGCGAGCGGGACCAGTGGCAGGGACTGGGTCCGTCCGGGAACCGCGGCGGAGGCGTCGTCGGCCCGCTCCGCGGTCGGCACGGGGCGGGCCGTCGCCGTGGCTGCGGGCAGGGTCAGCGGCAGGGCCAGGGCGGCCGCGCAGGTGACGCCGATCGAAGAGGCAAGGAATCCACGCATGCCCCTGATCCTGGACATAGTCATACAAATCTGTCCATCGATGAGTTGACGGGCCGTCGGCCGCCGCTGGGCCGAACCGGTGGTATGCGCTGGGCCGAACCGGTGGCATGGCGCTGCGGCGCGGGCGCGTCGGCACGCGTACGCTTGCGCGGGTGAATGCCACCGACCGCACCCCTGCCGACCTGCTGCGTTCCGCGCTCGCCGCGGACCCCGCGCGACCGCTCGTGACCTTCTACGACGACGCGACCGGCGAACGCGTCGAACTGTCCGTGGCCACCTTCGCCAATTGGGTGGCCAAGACCTCGAACCTCCTCCAGGACGGGATGTCCGCCCAGCCGGGCGAGCGGGTGGCGCTTCTGCTGCCCGCGCACTGGCAGACGGCGGTGTGGCTGCTGGCCTGTTCCTCGGTGGGTGTGGTCGCGGACGTCGACGGGGATCCGGCGCGGGCGGACCACGTCGTGGCCGGTCCGGGCCGCTTCGACGAGGGCCTGGCCTGTGCCGGGGAGCGCTACGCGCTGTCGCTGGCGCCGCTGGGCCGGCGCTTCACCGGCGGACCTCCGGCGGGCTACGAGGACTACGCCGTCGAGGTGCCGACCTTCGGCGACCGCTTCGTCGCGTACGCGCCCGTGGACCCGGAGGAGCCCGCGCTGGTCGTCGCCGGGGCAGGGCTGACCGGCGCCGAGGTCGTGGAGCGCGCCCGCGCCGAGGCGGCACCCCTCGGACTGACCGGCCCCGGCTCCCGGCTCCTGTCGGCGCTGCCGTACGACACATGGGAGGGCCTGAGCGCGGGCCTGTACGGGCCGCTGGCCTCCGGCGGTTCGGTCGTACTGTGCCGGCACCTGGAGCAGGCGTCGGACGAGACGCTGACCAAGCGGATCGAGAGCGAGCGGGTCACGGCGACGGCGAGGTAACCCGACTGACCCGGCCCGCGAAGTAACCCGCCTCGGCCCCGACCCGCGACAGCTAGGCTGACCTGCGGCCCCGCCCCACGGGGCCGCAGGTCAGCCTCGCCCCTGTCCCCCGTTCGGCCCACCCCCACCCCGCACCCCGCCGCCATCCACGGCATCGTCGTAGGCACAGGACGAGACGCCCGGACGCCGTGAGGGGGACTCAGACGTGAGCGAGAGCACGGGTTCGGGTTCCGGGAGGCGGGGGGTCGTCGGGGCCGGGGCGGTGGCCTCGGGGCGGGGGCTCATACGCCGGCGGCGCAGACGCTGGGTGCGGGGGACCGCGATCGGCGTGACGGTCGTCGTCGTGGGGGCCGCGGCCGCGGGAGCGGTCCTGTACGCGAAGCTCGACGGGAACATCACCCCCGACGAGGCCGCCGCGGCGGAGCTCGCGCGGTACGAGAAGGAACGGCCCACCGCGCTGGTCAAGGGCGCGCGGAACCTGCTGTTGATCGGGTCGGACTCGCGCGCCGGGAGCGGGAACCGCAAGTACGGGCGCGACTCGGGCACCGAGCGCTCGGACACGACGATCCTGCTGCATCTGTCGGCGGACCGGCGCAGCGCGACCGCGGTGTCGCTGCCGAGGGACCTGATGGTGGACGTACCCGGCTGCCGCAAGCCGGACGGCACGCGCACCGAGCCGATGTTCGCGATGTTCAACTACGCGTTCGAGACGGGCGGCTCGGCCTGCACGATCCGAACGGTCGAGAAGCTGACCGGGATCCGGATCGATCACCACATCGTGGTGGACTTCAGCGGGTTCAAGAAGATGGTCGACGCCGTCGACGGCGTGGAGATCTGTCTGACGAAGCCCATCCGGGACAAGGCGGCCAAGCTGCGGCTGCCCGCCGGTCGCGTGCGGCTGAACGGCGAGCAGGCCCTCGGGTACGTCCGCGCCCGCAAATCCATCGGCAACGGCAGCGACACCGACCGCATGGACCGCCAGCAGCGTTTCCTCGGCGCGCTCGTCAGCAAGGTGCGCAGCAACGACGTACTGCTGAATCCGGTCAAGCTCTATCCGGTGCTGGACGCGGCCACGTCCTCGTTGACGACGGACCCCTCGCTGGCGAGTTTGCGCGGTTTGTACGAACTCGTGCGCGGCGTGCGCGACATCCCCACGGAACGAGTGCGGTTTCTGACCGTCCCGCGGGAGTCGTACGCCTACAACCCCAACCGCGACCAGCTCGTGGAACCGGCCGCCGAGAAACTGTTCGCCCGGCTGCGCAGGGACGCGCCGATCAACGTCTCCAAGGAAGCTCCGCGGGATTCCGCGACGGACAGCGATCCGGATTCGCAGTCGTACGATCACTCCGAGTACGGCGAAGACTCCTCTTCCCCCGCCCCCACGTTCCGCGGAAACACCGCCGCCGAGGACGACTGCGGGTAAAGCCATCCCCAAGTAGTCCGGCCCGGACGAACGCGCGTTCAAGGAATTGGGCGGGATTGCCCGGTTGTATGGGCGTGGAATTTGTCACCGTCGTCGCCCCACGCTGAACTGGGCGGATAGTGTGAGCGCTTCCGGTGCCCCCGGCACAGCGACCTACCCGGTCCTGTCCGGGGTCGCGCACTGTTTGTACGAGAGCCGAGCGCCTTTGAGGGGGAAGGCGCCGCGTGGCCCCGACGGAGGATTCGGACAACCGTGGACGCGCAAGGCCGTGGGCGGGCGGACAACATCGATCCCGCAGACCAGTGGGTGCTCAATCCGGACACCGGCGAATACGAACTGCGACTGGCCAATTCCGCAGCGCAGTCGGGCGTGCCCGGACCGCGGGCGGCAGCGCGCCGTGCCGCGCAGGGTGCCGCCCGTTCGCGGACGCCCGCGCCGGGCGGCCGCACCGCGCCCGAGGCGCCGGGCCGTGAGGGCGCGCCGGGCCGCGAGGTCCCGCCGCCGCGCAGACGGCGCACCGCACCCGAGGAGCCGCCGGGGCGGCGCGGGCGGCGTACGGCGAAGAAGCCCAGGGGCAAGAAGATCCTGATGTGGACCGGCGGCACCATGGCTCTGGTCCTGGTCGCCGTCGGCACGGCGGGCTACCTCTATCTGAAGCACCTTGAGGGCAACGTCAACACGACGGACGTCGGCGACGCGGCCGCGAGCAACTTCAGCAAGGACGAGGCCTTCAACATCCTGCTGATCGGTACCGACAAACGCACCGGCGAGGGCAACGAGGGCTACGGCGACAAGGGCAGCTCGGGCCACGCCGACACCACGCTGCTGCTGCATGTGGCCAAGGACCGGTCGAACGCGACAGTGCTGAGCATTCCGCGCGACTTGATCCTGGACATCCCGGACTGCGAGACCAAGCAGACGGACGGCTCCTTCGCGACGATCCCGGGCGCCCACAATCGTTTCGGCTACAGCCTGACAGTCGACGGCCGCGACGCCGGCTGCACCATGCGCACCGTGCACGACCTGACCGGCGTCAAGCCGGACCACTTCATGTTGGCCGACTTCAACGCCATCAAGACGCTCACCACGGCCGTGGACGGCGTCGACGTGTGCGTCGAGAAGGCCGTGAACGACCCCAAGTCGCATCTGAAGCTCCCCGCCGGTCCCTCCACCATCGAGGGCGAGCAGGCGCTGGCGTTCGTTCGCACCCGGCACGCCTGGGGCAACATGGGCGACCTCGACCGCATCAAGGTGCAGCAGCAGTTCCTGGCCTCGCTGATGCGCAAGATGTCCTCCAGCGACACGCTGACCAGCCCCACGAAGCTGGTGAAGCTGGCGGAGGCGGCCACCGAGGCGCTCACCGTCGACAAGGCCATCGGCGACGTCGGCACGCTCAAGGACATCGCACTGGAGCTGAAGAAGGTGCCGATGAAGAACCTCTCCTTCACGACCGTCCCGGTGAAGGACAATCCGGCCGAGACGGTGAAGGCGACGGTCGTCCTCGACGAGACCATGGCACCGCCGATCTTCGACGCCATCAAGAACGACGTCTCCTTCACCGAGGTCAAGCAGAAGAAGAAGCAGGAGAGCGCGGCACTCGCGGCCCGGCTGAAGGGCACCAAGGCCCCCGCCTCCGACGTGCGGGTGCAGGTCCTCAACGGCGGGGCGGCCGACGGCTCCGCGCAGAACACGCTCAACTGGCTCCAGTTGAACGAGGGCGTCACCAAGTCGGAGAACGGCGGCAACGCGCCCGCCGATCTCGCCAAGACCACACTGGAGTACGCGCCCGACCAGGCCGACCAGGCCCGTGCGCTCGCCGCGATCATGGGGCTGTCCGGCGCGGCGATGAAGCCGGGCGAGAGCGTGACCAACTCCCAGGGCCTGCCGACGATGACACTGACCCTGGGCAAGGACTTCAAGGGGGCGGGGATCCCGCTGACCGGTCAGGCGAAGATCGACGTGAAAGACAAGACCACGGCGGACAAGGTTCAGTGCGCCAGCTGACGAGGCCCCGGCCGGGAAGTTGAGCGCCGCAGGCGACCAGACGGGCCTGTCACGCGTCTGACAAGACGCATGGCAGGCCCGTTCGATGGCCGCGAGGGTGGGGAGGACGGGAAATGACGCAGAGCAGTGTGCAAGGGGAGGGGACCCTGCAGCGGGTCCGGCACGCTGACGAGGCGAGTGCGGACGCCGGCCGGGCCTCGGCCGGCTCCGCGCCCGGCACCTCACCGGACACGGAGCCGGAGACACGGACCGAGGCGCTGGACGGCGGACGGCGGTCCCGGCGCGCGCCGCGGCGCGGCGCGCGCGTCCTGCGCTGGACGGCGGGCGCCGTGGCGCTGCTCATCGTGGGCACGGCCGGCGCCGGGTATCTCTACTACCGGCACCTGAACGCCAACATCAAAGAGGACCATCTCAACCTCGGCGACAGCGACGTCGCCGCGCCCACACCGAACGCCGCCGGGCAGACACCGCTGAACATCCTGCTCATAGGCTCCGACGCGCGTGACTCCGAGGCGAACCAGAAACTCGGCGGCGCCAAGGAGACGTTCGGCACGCCGCCGCGCGCGGACGTGCAGATGCTGCTGCACCTGTCCGCCGACCGCTCCAACATGTCGGTCATCAGCATGCCGCGCGACACTCTCGTCCAGATACCCAAGTGCACCGACCCCGACGACGGTCACGTCTACGAGGCGAGCGACAACCGCGACATGACCAACGTGAGCCTCAGCCACGGTGGTCCCGGCTGCACGGTGGCCACCTGGCAGGAGCTCACCGGCATCCACATCGACCACTTCGTCATGGTCGACTTCGCGGGCGTGGTGTCGATGGCCGACGCGATAGGCGGTGTCCCGGTGTGCGTGGACGCCAACATCCGCTCCCGGGACAGCCAGGGCCACGGCTCGGGCCTGCAGTTGGAGGAGGGCACCCACCCGGTCAAGGGCGAGCAGGCCCTGCAGTGGCTGCGCACCCGCTACGGCTTCGGCGACGGCAGCGACCTCCAGCGCGCCAAGGCCCAGCACATGTATATGAACTCCCTGGTCCGCGAGCTGCGTACGAACGCCACCCTGAGCAGCCCCAACAAGCTGCGCAAGCTCGCCGAGGAAGCCACCCGGGCGCTCACGGTCGACCCCGGTCTGAACAGCGTCAAGAAGCTCTACGACCTCAGCAACGAACTGCGGGGGGTGGCGCCGGACCGCGTCACCATGACCACGATGCCCAACCGCTATGTGGGCGCGCGCGTGGAGCCGACCGAGGACGCCGAGCAGTTGTTCCGGCTGGTGCGCGAGGACATCGCGCTGGACGGCAAGGACAAGAAGAAGAAAAAGAAGACGGAACAGGTCTCCAGCGACCCGGCCGCGCCGGACGCCGAGATCGCGGTCCAGGTCCAGAACGCCACGCGCACCGACGTGCTGGGCCCGGCCAACGGACGTGCCACGGAGGTGGCGGGTCTGCTCGCGCGGCAGGGCTTCACCGGTGCGGTGTTCGATCCCCTGACGCCCCCGGCCGAGAAGCGCACGGTGGTGCGGTTCCCCAGCGCCGACCTGGAGGGCGACGCGCAGGCGGTGGCCCGCGCCCTGAAGATCCCGCTGAGCGCGGTCCAGCGCTCGACGGACGTCAGCGGCGTCACCCTGGTCGTCGGCGCCGACTGGCGCGAGGGCACCACGTACAAGGTGCCCGCCCGGAGCGACAAGTTGCCCGACACCGCCGACGCCCTCAACGGCGCGGACGACGAGGCATGCATGCATGTGAACCCGGGGTTCACCTGGTGACGACGTCCGGCGCGGGCGATGGTGCCGCGCCGCCTCGGGCCCGGCCGGGCCGACGACGACACTGCCGCTGACGCTGCCTACTGCCCACTGACCACTGACGACTGACCACTGCCGCTGAGCGAACCGAGTCCGTGCGAGGACCGGTTCGCTCGTTCGCGTTCGCGGTCAGCGCTCGGCGAGCACCGCAGGCCGCCGCGACGCGATCACCTTGCGGGCCAGTGCCTTCGGGCTGGTCAGGAAGCCCCAGCCCCAGGACATGTGCATGGTGGCGAGGGCGAGGGGGATCTGGAGGCGGGCCTTGAGCGGCAGGCCGCCGCCCGCGGGGAGCGAGCCTGCGGTGATCGCGGCGAGGTAGCCGCCCGGGATCAGCAGGCCCCAGGGGGTGAGGGCCAGACCCACGACCAGGCCGGCCGCGATCGCGCAGACCGCCGTCGGCGGGGCGAGGTAGCGCAGGTTGATCGAGCCCGAGTGATAGCGGGCGACGACATGGCGCCAACGGCCGTAGTCCTTGTACTGCTTGGCCAGCGCCCGCACGCTCGGCCGCGGGCGGTACGACACCCTCAGCTCCGGCGAGAACCAGATCAGGCCGCCCGCCTCGCGGATGCGGAAGTTCAGCTCCCAGTCCTGGGCGCGGATGAACTCCTCGTTGTAGCCGCCCTGCTGCTCCAGCGCCTCCCTGCGGAAGACGCCGAGGTAGACCGTCTCGGCGGGCCCGGCCTGGCCTCCCGTGTGGAAGGCGGCGTTGCCCACGCCGATCTTCGAGGTCATCGCGGCCGCGACCGCGTGCTCCCAGTCGTTCTCGCCCTCGGCGTGCATGATCCCGCCGACGTTCTGCGCGCCGGTCTCCTCAAGGAGCCGTACGGCGGTCGCGATGTAGTCCGGCGAGAGCATGCCGTGCCCGTCGACGCGGACGACGACCGGATGCCGGGAGGCCTTGATCGCGGCGTTGAGGGCGGCGGGCGTGCGTCCGGTGGGGTTGGGCACGGTGTGCACGCGAGGGTCCTCGCGCACCAGTTCGGCCGCGATCTCGTCCGTACGGTCCGTGGACGGACCGAGGGCGATCACGACCTCCGTCTCACCGGCGTACTCCTGCGCGAGGATCGCCTGGACGGAACCGCGCAGATGCCGTTCCTCGTTGAGGACGGGCATGATCACGGAAACGGCGGGGAGCTGCACGTCGGACTTGGCGTTCATCGGTGCTCACGTTACCGCGAACGGGGGACACCAGTGCGCCCCGGCCGTGGCGGTGCACCGGGGTGGAGATCGTATCGGCCTACGGTGCTCACGGCTCCCGCGTACGGCCTCGACCGGAGGTGTCCCTTGCCCACGCCGCCCAGGTCGCCCGGCCGGCCCCAACCCCGCCCGCGGCCGTCCCGCCGCCCCCCACGCCCCGCCGCGCGGCCCAGACGGCCCCGCTGGGCCATGCGGGCGGTGACCAGCCTGTCGGTCGTGGTCCTGGCCGCCGCCGGGATCGGGCACGCGGTCGTCACCAGCCTCGACGCGGACATCGCGCGCGTCGACCCGTTCAAGGACATGAAGAACCGGCCGCAGGCCGGGCACGGCATGAACGTGCTGCTGGTCGGCACCGACGGCCGCGACCGGATCTCCGAGGCCGAGCGCCGCAAGTACCGCCTGGGCGGCGCGCCCTGCCGCTGCACCGACACGGTCATGATCGTGCACATCTCGGAGGACCGGGAGCGGGCGAGTGTGATCTCGCTCCCCCGCGACTCCTACGCCGAACTGCCCGCACACGTCGACCGGACGACGGGTGAGCGGCATCACGCGCATCCCATCAAGCTGAACGCCGCCTACGCCGAGGGCGGTCCCCAGCTGACCGTGCGGACGGTCGAGCACATGACGCATGTGAAGATCGACCACTATCTGGAGGTCGACTTCACCAGCTTCATGAAGACCGTCGACCACCTCGGCGGCGTCCGCATCTGCACGACGGCACCGCTGAAGGACTCCTACACCGGCCTGAACCTGCCCGCCGGCCCGCACGACCTCAAGGGCGGCCAGGCCCTGCAGTACGTCCGCGCCCGCCATGTCGACGGCGCCTCCGACCTCGGCCGTATGCAGCGCCAGCAGCGCTTCCTGGCGGCGCTGGTGGAGCGCGCGACCTCCTCGGGCGTCCTGCTGAACCCGCTGAAGTTCCGGGACGTGACCCGGGCCGTGCTCGGCTCGGTCCGCGCGGACAAGGGCTTCGGCACGGACGAACTCCTGGACCTGGGGCGGGCGATGCGCGACTTCTCCCCCTCGTCCTCGGAGTTCGCCACCGTCCCCATCGGGAAGATGGCCTACGCGGTCAAGGGCATCGGCTCCACCCTGAAATGGGACCCGGTGAAGTCGGCCAAGCTGTTCCGGGCGCTGCGCGAGGACCGGCCCCTGGCAGCGCACCGCCCGCGCAGGACGGCGGTCCGGGTCCCGGTGGCACCGCAGCAGATCCGGGTCCAGGTGGAGAACGGCACCCGCACCGCGGGTCTGGGCCGCCGTGTCGACGCCGCCCTGGCCGCGACCGGCTTCCGCACGACCCGGCAGCCCACCAACGCCGCCCGGCCGACGACCCGCCGTACCGTCGTCGCCCACGACCCCCGCTGGGACCGCTCGGCCAAGTCCCTCGCCACGGCCCTGCCCGGCAGTGAGCTGCGCGCGGTGAAGGGGCAGGGGGCGACGCTCAAGGTGATCGTGGGCACGGACTTCGAGAAGGTGCGCAAGGTCCGCGCGGAGGACGCCCGGCAGGGGGAGTTCGGGGTGGTGCGGGGCGACGAGGTGGGGTGCCCTTAGCCGGGGCGGGCCGGTTCGAGGGTGAACCCGTGGCCGGGGCGGGCCGGTCCGCTGGGAATCAGGCGGTACCGGGCCCGAGCCGGGGTCAGTCCTCGTAGCCCTCCGCCGCGCGCTTCTCCCGCAGTTCCCGGATCGCGCGACGGCGGGCGAGCCGGTGGGTGCGGCGGATCTGGGCCTCCTGGTAGCGACGCCTGTCACGCTCGGTCTCGGGGACGACCGGCGGCACCGAGCGCGGCTTGCCGTCGGCGTCGACCGCGGCGAAGACGAGATAGGCGGAGCCGACCTGGGTCGCGGGCGTGGACTCGTTCCAGCGTTCGGCCAGGACCCGCACACCGACCTCCATCGACGTACGTCCGGTCCAGTTGACCTGGGCCTTGACGTGGACGAGGTCGCCCACGCGGACCGGCTCCAGGAAGACCATCTCGTCCATGGAGGCGGTGACAGCGGGCCCGCCGCTGTGCCGGCCGGCCACCGCACCCGCCGCGTCGTCGACCAGCTTCATGATCACGCCGCCGTGCACCGTACCCAGGAGGTTGGTGTCGTTGTGGGTCATGATGTGGCTGAGCGTCGTCCGGGAAGCCGAGGTCGACTTGCCGGGAATGCCGGAATCGTCCATGTCGGCGTTGCTGGCCTGGTCTGTCATGGCCTCCACCTTATGCCGAACCGGCAGGTGGGAGCTTTGTGTCAGATTGGCAACAGCACTGCCCCTGTTTTCCGACCACTCTTGTGAAGCACACGCCTTCGACCGGCACACTGGGGCCCATGAACGATTGGCCCGAGGGATGGTCCGACGACAACCGCGGCAGACGCGGCCCCGCCTACGGTCGCGGTAGCGCCGACGCGCAGCCCGAGGGCGCCCGCGTGATGCCGCAGGTCCGGCGTGGGCCGGGCGGGAGCGGCCGCCAGGCTCCGCCGCAGCACCCCGGGGTTCCGCAGCAGCCGTCGTACGTCAACGGCGGCGGCGACCTCGACGGCTATGACAGCGGCTACAACACCGGCCAGGTCTACGGCGGCGGTCCCGGCGGCGCGGGCGGGGGCGGCTACTCCGACGGCGGCCGGCCCCGGCCGGACTGGCGGCGCCGGATCAAGTGGACCGCGATCACCGTCACCACGGTGCTGGTCGTCACGGCGGTCGGCACCTATTTCTGGGCCGACTCCAAGCTCAACCGCGAGGTCGACCTGTCCAAGGTCATCGAGCGGCCGGAGGGGGGCGAGGGCACGAACTACCTCATCGTCGGCTCCGACAGCCGCGCGGGCATGACCTCCGAGCAGAAGAAGAAGCTGCACACGGGGTCCGCCGACGGCAAGCGCACGGACTCGATGATGATCCTGCACACCGGCGACGGCGCCCCGACGCTGATCTCCCTGCCCCGCGACTCGGACGTGGAGATCCCCACCTTCAAGGGCTCCGAGTCCGGCAAGACCTACCCCGGCACCGGCCGGCACGTGAAGCTGAACGCCGCGTACGCCGAGGACGGGCCCGAACTGCTGGTGCGCACGGTCGAGTTCAACACCGGCCTGCACATCGACCACTACGTCGAGATCGGCTTCGCCGGGTTCGCGAACATCGTGGACGCCGTCGGCGGCGTCGAGATCGACATCCCGAAGGCCTTCAAGGACAAGAAGTCCGGCGCGGACTTCGAGGCGGGCAAGCAGACCCTGAACGGCGAGCAGTCCCTCGCCTTCGTCCGCACCCGTTACGCGTTCGCCCGATCCGACCTGGACCGCACCAAGAACCAGCAGAAGTTCCTGTCGGCCCTGGCCAGCCAGGTCGCCACCCCGGGCACGATCCTCAACCCCTTCAAGCTCTACCCGACCATGGGCGCGGGCCTGGACTCCCTGATCGTCGACGAGGACATGGGCCTGTTCGACCTGGCCGACATGTTCTGGGCGATGAAGGGCGTCAGCGGCGGCGACGGCAAGTCCATGAACATGCCGCTGGCGGGCTCCACGGGCGGCAACCTGCTGTGGGACAAGGACAAGGTCAAGACGCTGGTGAGCCAGCTGAAGAACGACGAGACGGTCACGGTGTCGGGCGACTGACCCGGCGGTGTCCTGCCGGACCGCTCACCGGTTCCGGCAGGTGACCGGGCTACGCCGTCGCCCGCGCGAGCAACGCCCCGTGCTCCAGGATCAGTTCGCCCCCGTCCGTGTACTCGGCCGCGGCGATACGGCCGTACTCCTCGCGGATGCGGGCGACGGTGCCGGGGTCCTGGGCCGTGACGATCAGGCCGATCGTGGCGAGGCCCGAGACCGCGGCGGTCCACCACTCCTCGACGCCCGCGCGGTGCTCGAAGCGGGTCTCGGCGCAGGCGGCGCCGGTGAAGCCCGCCTCCGTGAGCAGGGCGGCGACGCCCTCCGCGGTGCGAGGGAAGTCCTCCGCGGCCTCCAGGCGCGGCAGGCCGGGCGGCGGGATCACACCGGCGGCCTCCAGCGCGCGGCCGTACAGCTCCATGCCCGCCTGGCGGCCCGTGCTCCACAGGGTGAGGGCGAGGCGCCCGCCCGGCCTGAGGACACGGCGCAGCTCGGCGAGGGCGGTGCGGGGGCGGCCGACGTGGTTGAGCACGAAGTTGCCGACGACCGCGTCGAACTCGCCGTCCGCAAAGGGCAGTTCGGGCAGGGCGGCGACCTCGGCGGCGACGCCCCGGCCGCGTGCCGCCGCCGCCATCGCGGGCTCGGCGTCCACAGCCCGCACCCGCGCACCGCGCTCCTGGGCGGCGAGGGCCGCCGTGCCCGTGCCGGTGCCGACGTCCAGGACGTACGTCCCGGCGCCGACGTCCGCCGTGTCCAGCAGCTCCGGCACCGGGTGCGCGCAAAGCCGGGCGAAGGTCGAGCCGTAGGCCTCGGCGCGCCCGGCCCACATCCGCCGCTCCGCGGTGTCGAAGGCGGTGGCGGGGTCGGCCGGGCTCACGGCTTGCGCCCGACTCCCGCGAAGTGCGTGACCTGGGCGGGCTCGCCGCCCGGCTCGGGCCGCCAGCGGGAGCAGCTGACGATGCCGGGCTCCAGCAGCTCGACGCGGTCGAAGAAACCTGCGAGGTCGTCGCGGGTGCGCAGGGTCATGAGGGCCGAGCCCTGGCTGTTCCAGTACTCGACGGCCTGGGTCATCGCCTCGCCGTCGACCTCGGTCGTGGGGTGCGATATCGCGAGGTGGCTGCCGGAGGGCAGGGCGTCCAGCAGGCGGTGCACGACGGAGGCGGCCTCGTCGGTGTCCATGACGAAGTTGAGGATGCCCAGCATGGTGACCGCCACGGGGCGCTCAAGGTCCAGCGTCGCGGCCGCCCCGCGCAGGATCGCCTCGGGGTCGTGGATGTCCGCCTCGATGTAGTCGGTGGCTCCCTCACGGGTGCTGGTGAGCAGCGCGTGGGCGTGGTTCAGCACGAGCGGGTCGTTGTCGACGTACACGATCCGGCACGAAGGGTCGACGCGCTGGGCAACCTCATGGGTGTTCTCCGCGGTCGGCAACCCGGTCCCGATGTCCAGGAACTGCCGCACCCCCGCCTCCCCGGCGAGGTACCGCACCGCCCGCGCGAGGAAGGCACGGTCGGCGACGGCCGAGCGGGGCAGCTCCGGCACGAACGACAGGATCTGGTCACCGACCTCCTGGTCCACCGGGTAGTTGTCCTTGCCGCCCAGCCAGTAGTTCCAGATCCGCGCCGAGTGGGACACGTCCGTGCGCAGGCGGTTCACCCGGCCGACGCCTTCGTCGTGGGTGTGGAGGGGGTCGGACATGAGGTGGGTCTCCTTGGTCGTGAACGATCCGATCGCGCCCTCAACCTAGACACAATCGGCCGTCCGCGTCGGCCACTTGGTCAATACGGCTCCGTACCTCGAACCAAAGCAGCTTCCCGGCCCCGCGCCCGAGGAGTTCGTCACCGAGTGTCAGGCCGCCCCACGAGTCGGCGTACTCCCGCACGAGACGCAGTCCCCGTCCGCTGTCCGCGTCAGGCGGGGCGGGCGCGACCCGGCCCCCGGGCGGTTCGGCGAAAGGAGCGGGGATGTGCGGGTCGCCGTCCCATACGCCGACCCGCAGCCGCCCGTCGCCCAGCGCGGTGAGCCGGCAGGGAGCAGGGGCCACGGGTGTGCCGGTAGGCGTTGCCGACCAGCTCAGACGTCAACAGCTCGACGGTGTCCCGCAGTTCCGGCCTGCCGTGCCCGTCGAGAGCGGCCCGCACGGTCATCCGTGCGACGCGTGCGGCTCTGAGGTCGTGCGGCAGGCGAAGGGCGTACACCCAGGTGTCGGGCAGGGATACGGTGCGCATGTAGACCTCCGCGAGAAGGGAGACAGGGCTGACCCAACGGCCGCGCCGGGCGGTGGCAGTGCCTGGGGTAGGTGCGCTTCCGGCTTATGGGGCGGGGAATTGGGCGACTGAGCACAACGTAGCCGCATCGATGGAAGTTCTTCCATCAGATCTGCGAAGATCTACCAGCAACCATCCGTGTGAGTGACGCCGCGAGCCCTTGTTCAGGAGAGACTCGACTCACCATGCCCCCAGCTCCCACCCTGACCCTGCGCCAGCAGCGCCTCGGCACCGAGTTGCGCAAGCTCCGCGAGCGCGCCGGACTGACGTCGACCGCCGCGGGCGCGCTCCTCGGCAGCCCTCAGGCCCGCATCAGCAATATCGAAGCCGGGCGGTACGCGGTGAGCGCCGACCGCGTGCGCACACTGGCCCGCAACTACAGCTGTGCCGACGAGGCCTACGTCGACGCACTCGCCGGCCTGACCGGGGCCCGCCACAAGGGCTGGTGGGAGCAGTACCGCGACAACCTGCCGTCGGGCCTCCTAGACCTGGCCGAGCTCGAACACCACGCGGCAGCGCTGCGAGTCGCCGTCACCGTCCACATGCCAGGTCTGCTTCAGACCCCCGAGCACGCCCGCGCCACGATGCGCGAGGCGGTGCCGCCGCTGCGCCCGTACGAGATCGAGCACCGCGCCTCGTACCGCGTGAAACGTCAGGCCGTCCTGTTCGAGGGGCCGACGCCTTACACAGCCGTCGTCCACGAGGCGGCCTTGCGCATGGGGTTCGGCGGCCCCGACGTGGCCCGAGCCCAGCTCCAGCACCTCCTGGAGATGAGCGAGGAGCCCACCGTCACCGTCCTGGTGCTGCCCTTCGGGCAGACCGGCTTCCCGGCCGCCGGCCAGCCGATCACGTACGCGACCGGGCCGGTCCCTCAGCTCGACACCGTCGTCCTGGACACCGACCACGGCTGCGAATTTCTCGACGCCGAGGCCCAGTTGCACCGGTACCGCTCTGTACTGGACCGCATGGAGTCACGCGCCCTCCCGGAGCCCGCGTCCCGGGACCTGATCCACCGCATCGCCACAGACCTCTGAGGAGCCGTCCCGTGCCCGAACTCACCTGGCAGAAGTCGACGTACAGCGCCGAGGCGGCCAACTGCGTCGAGATAGCCGCCACCCCCACCACCATCCACGTCCGCGACTCCAAGAACCCCACCGGCGCCCGCCTCGCTTTCCCGGCCCCTGCCTGGGCGGACTTTCTCGTCGGCGCGTCGGGGCCCGACGACGGCGCATAAGACGGCGCGTGTCCCTCGTCCGGGCCGGAAATCTGCATCTGGCCGCCGTGACCTGTTCTCCCCACCGCTCGTTGCCCCACCTCACCTGCGCGGCAGGGTAGGCGCGGACAGCGACAGCCCCCGGCCGGGGGCGGCAGATTGCGCGCCATCACGATCCGCTGAACCTGATTCGTGCCTTCATAAATGCTTTACGGGTCATACGGCGCTGACCTGCACGGACACCCCTCTTGGCGGAGCCCTCCCCAGCATTTCCCCATGGTCGTCAGGAGTCTGCCCAGGTCGGCGCCGTACTGGCGGCAGCCTCCCCGACCGGTCGGAGGAGCGGCAGGCTCCGGGGAGGTTACGCGGTTTCCCGTTCCGTCAACCGTGATCGCTTGACCCGCGCGCCCTGGCCTCGGGAGCATCAACCCAGATGCGGGGTACTGGCAGCACGGGAGAGGGGAAACCCAGACCATGAAGGTCACCAAGCTGGTCAGCACGTGCGACATCAAGGACTGCCCGACGATCTACGCGACGGATCGCGGCACGCTCTTGGTTCAGGGGGAGACTCCGGCCGACCACGGGCTTCAGATTCCCGCTAACGAAACCCTGGTCGAGATCCCGATGGAACTGATCCAGAAGGCCATCCGTGACAACCTCATCTAGGACCCTCGGCGACCTCTTCGACACGTTCCAGCGTGAGGCGTTCCGGCTCGAAACCCTCAATGACTACAGCAAGTCGGGGAACGTCGATGCCTATCACGCGTTCCTGGCCGGGGAGCCACAGCCGGACGAATACAACGCGGGCTGGGTCGAAGAACTCCGCTCACACACCGGAAAAGGGAAACGAGTCTACCGGGTGCACATTCTGCGTCGCCCGCTCACGGACTATCTTAGGTTCGAACTCGGGTGGGGATACCGGAAGAACATGTCCGGGGGCGAGGAGTTCTTCATTTTGGACATCACCGACAGGCCGAACCCCCTGCAGAGCGTACCTGACTTCTGGCTCTTCGACTCCGAGTCCGTGGCCGTGATGAACTACGACGGCGCCGGAAAGTACCTGGGCTCGAAAGTCCTGTCATCGGAACGAACAGCGGAATTCGCCGGGCACCGTGACGCGGCGCTCACCCACGCGGAACCGTTCACGGAATGGTGGGCCAAGTACGGGGCGTGAACAGAGCACAGCTTGGGGCCGCGCTGCGGGCCCTGCGAGTAGCTTCCGGCAAGGAGGCCAAAGCGGTGGCCCGCAGCGCCCTCATGTCTCCGTCCAAGCTGTCCAAGATTGAAAACGCGAAGCTCGCGGCCAGCGCGACGGACGTAGAGCGCATCCTGACCGCCATCGGTGTCTCGGATGAGGTCAAGGCGGAGTACACCGAAGCTGCGCGGGCATCGGCAACGGAGGCAACGGCATGGCGTCTGTTGAAGCGCATAGGAGTCCACAAGGGCCAGCAAGCCGCCAAGGCCCTTGAAGCCCAGATGTCCACGCTCCGGCTGTTTCAACCGGCCCTGGTGCCGGGCTTGCTCCAGACGCCGGAGTACATCCGTGCCGTTCTCCAACGGCACAATCTGAGTGAGGACTCTCTCTCCCGTACAATCAACGGCAGGCTTGAACGTCAAGCGGTCCTCTACGACAACGCCAAGTCGCTGCGATTCATCATCACAGAGCCAGTCCTGCGGTGGCGCATTGTCCCGCCACAGATGATGGCGGCACAGCTCGACCGAATCGTTTCCATTTCCCGCCTGCCTCATGTGGAGATCCGTGTAGTCCCGTTGCGGATTCAGCAGCGCGACATTGCGAATCATGCGTTCGTCATCCGCGACGATCGAATGGTCACAGTTGAGACCGTCCACGCCGAGGTAGTTGTCACGGACCCTAGGGACGTTGGTCTCTACGTCGAGAAGTTCGAGGGATTCGAACAAGTGGCATTGTCTGGTGACCACATGCGGGGCTTGGTCGAAGGTATCCGCGACGACTTTTTGCGGGAACAGGAAACAGGCTAGAGCAGCATCCACAGCCCGCCGAAGACGGCGCCATGGAGAGCGAAGAGAGAACTTCAGATCCTGGAACCCACACGACAGCACGGACGTGCCTGTCGGGGCCACCTCGCGAGCCATCACCCAAACCCGGTTGCGCTGACTGCCTGTCCATATCGGTAGCCCGCGAGAACGCTCGCTCCACGTTCGACTACAGCGCCGCATCCGACGCCAATGTATGGATGCGCCAGCACCACGCAGAGGTGCACGCGTCATGAGCAAGGGAACAGGCTCAATGCTCTTCGCCGACCGACCCCTGATGACCATGCGGGTCTCTCGCGACTCAGGGCAGACCTGGGGGCCGGAGCAAGCCGTGGCCACGACGGACGATCTTCCGCCGCTGCTCACAAGCGCTTGGCCGCCATGCGAGTGCTGGCGCTGCGCGGAACGCGGCCAAGGTTCCAGGCGCTGAAGTCTCTCCCTCTCCTCCATGAACTCCCGCCCGACATGGGCGGCGGCGGTCAGCCATGGCCGCGATCAGTTGAGCAGGAAGGTGCAGTGATGCTGAACGGAACCGACCTGTACGCGCTCGACATCGACGGGGCCTCGTTCGTGAAGGCGTGCGGCGGCCCCTGCACCGAGGGGTGCGTGACCCTGGCCCGCATCGGCGACGACGCATGGGCTCTGGGTGACAGCAAGCGGCCGGGCGCCGAGCCGCTGAGGTTCACCACGGAGGAGCTGGACGCGGCCGGGATCGACCCGGCGCGGTTCGGTCTGTCCGTCTGACCCACCCCTCTCCAGTCGGTCCCGGCCTATCCCTCCATCGGGTCGGGACCGGCTGGCCCTTCGCCCCTCAAGAGAATTGAACGGGAACGACTGGTGCACCATCACGGCTATCTGTGGACCGGCCCGAAACAGCGTTTCGACCAGGAAACGCTACGGCGGCCCCCACATCCCGAGCCGCCCCCGGCCGGAAGCAAACCGGAACTCATCCAGCGCTACCGGGAAGTGGCGGCGGAGTTCCCAACCGTTGATCTGCCTCCGCTGGAAACTGCGTATTGGCTGGTCAAGCCGCATTCGTTAGTTCGTGGCACGTGGGATGAGGCGAAGGAAGGGGCGGCCTGGCTCGGGGAGCGGTTGGCGGAGTACGCGCCCCGGTGCGCCTCGGAGAGGGACCGTGACACCACCCATCTGGCCGCCCTGATCAACTCCGCTGCTGAGCAGTTGGGTTCGGGGGCTGATGTGTCGCTCGGGTTCTACCTCGAACGGCCCTCGTACCTGTCTCTGGCGGTGGTGACGTGTTCCCCGAATCGCTCGAAGCCTGAACTGGCGTGCCCTGCCCCGTAGTCGAAGCAACAACGAAGCCCCGGCCAGTGGCCACGGCTGTTCCCTTGGTTGGTTAGAGCAGCGCACGGAAGGGGTTTGAGTCCGCGAGCGGTTTCGCCTGCTGCGGTTGGGCCCCGACGTACGGGAGAACCTGAGACGACGTGGCCCGGCCACCGTGTATTTCGATCCGGGCCCGAACCTGTCCTCAAGGCTGAGCGGCGGCGATGCTCGATGCCGCTCCTCCGCGATACCGAGCGATGCTGTGGCTCATGGCCGGGTGTGGACTGCGGCTGGGTGAGGCCATGGCGGTATCCCGCGATCAGATCGACTTCATGGCCGAGACGCTTCGCGTCGACTTCCAGATTGCGGAGGACGGAGATACCGAGTCGGGGAAGAACAGCGCGATCCAGCGTCGGCACATCAAGGCTCGTGACGAAGCGAGCCAGGGCGTACCGTCCCCCTCCCGCCGAACGTCGCCTTCGAGCTTCGGCGGCACATCAAGAACCACGGCGTATGGGGGCCGGAACGGCTTCTCTTCCCCAACGTGACGCGTACTGGCTACCTCTACGCGTCGTACTTCTACCCGAAGATCTGGATGGAGGCTCTGGGCCAGGGGCAGGTGAAGTACTGCAAGGCTCACTCACTTCGGCACTACTACGGGTCGCGGCTGCTGTACGCCGGAGTCCCCGAGAACGACGTGGCCGACTGGATGGGCCACAGCAGTACGGACGTTCTGAGGGAGCACTACCACTACATCTTCGAAGGGGCCGAGCAGCGCGGCCGGGCCGCCATCGCAACGATGCTCACGCCCGGCGCCGACGACCCTGCGAAGGCGTCAGAGATTGCCTGATCCGCATACGACAACAGCCCCCGGCATCGCGCCGGGGGCTGCGTTGTTTGTGCAGGTCAGTGGCCGTTTCCAGCCCGACATCCGCCCAGGATTCCCCCAGCATGACGCCCAGGAACGGCCCTGATCAGGCCGCAACGGACGGAAAGCCCAGGATGCCCATGCGGACCCTCGAAACCGCCCCTGACCTGCAAAAACCCTGCTAGGGGAGGTTCCTGGCCATGACGATGCGCTGGACCTGGTTCGTGCCCTCGTAGATCTGGGTGATCTTGGCGTCGCGCATCATGCGCTCGACCGGGTAGTCACGGGTGTAGCCGTAGCCGCCGAGCAGCTGGACGGCGTCCGTAGTGACCTCCATGGCGACGTCCGAGGCGAAGCACTTGGCGGCCGCGCCCAGGTAGGTGAGGTCCGCGTCGCCGCGCTCCGAGGCCGCGGCGGCCTGGTAGGTCAGCGCGCGGGCGGCCGAGATCTTCATGGCCATGTCGGCGAGCATGAACTGGATGCCCTGGAAGTCGGCGATCGGCTTGCCGAACTGCTTGCGCTCCTTGACGTAGCCCTTGGCGTAGTCGAGGGCGCCCTGGGCGACGCCGAGGGCCTGGGCGGCGATGGTGATGCGGGTGTGGTCCAGGGTCTTCATCGCGGTGGCGAAGCCCGTGCCCTCCTCGCCGATCATGCGGTCGGCGGGGATGCGGACGTTGTCGAAGTAGACCTCGCGGGTCGGGGAGCCCTTGATGCCGAGCTTCTTCTCGGGGGCGCCGAAGGAGACACCCTCGTCGCCCTTCTCGACGACGAAGGCCGAGATGCCCTTGGAGCGCTTCTCCGGGTCCGTCACGGCCATCACCGTGTAGTACTCGGAGACGCCCGCGTTGGTGATCCAGCGCTTCACGCCGTTGAGGATCCAGTGGTCGCCGTCGCGGACCGCGCGGGTCTTCATGCCGGCCGCGTCGGAGCCCGCCTCCGGCTCGGAGAGGCAGTAGGAGAACATGCCCTCGCCCTTGGCGAGCGGGGTCATGTACTTCTTCTTCAGGTCCTCGGAGCCGGACAGGATCACCGGCAGGGAGCCCAGTTTGTTCACGGCCGGGATCAGGGAGGACGAGCAGCACACGCGCGCCACCTCCTCGATCACGATCACCGTGGCGAGCGCGTCGGCGCCCGCGCCGCCGTAGGACTCGGGTACGTGGACGGCGTGCAGGTCGTTCGCGACCAGCGCGTCGTGGGCCTCCTGCGGGAAGCGGGCCTCCTCGTCCACCGCGGCGGCGAACGGGGCGATCTTCGCCTCGGCCAGGGAGCGGACGGCGTCGCGGAGCATGTCGTGCTCTTCGGACGGGCGGTACAGGTCGAAGTCAGCCGATCCGGCCAAGGTCTCTCACGCTCCAAAGACGCTACTGACGCTAATTACCGTTAAGTAACCCAAATTTTAGTGCGTCCCCTCCCGAGGCGGATACGTGAGGTAGACGACAACGCGGAAAGTGCCCGCTGAATGGGCTCCGCGGGCCCCGGCTATGCTCGGGCAGCGCATCACCGTCGCCGCACTCCTGGAGCGTTCTTCCATGGCCCTGAAGATCACCGTGATCGGCACCGGCTATCTCGGCGCCACCCACGCCGCGGCCATGGCCGAGCTGGGCTTCGAGGTACTGGGTCTCGACGTCGTCGAGGAGAAGATCGACCTGCTGCGGCGGGGCGAGGTGCCGATGTACGAGCCGGGCCTGGCGGAGCTGCTGCGCAAGCACGTGGCCGGGATCGAGGGCTCGTCCGGGCGGCTGCGCTTCACCACCGACTACGCCGAGGCCGCCGCGTTCGGCGATGTGCACTTCGTCTGCGTCAACACCCCGCAGCGGCACGGCGACTACGCCTGCGACATGTCCTACGTCGACTCCGCCTTCGCCTCGCTGGCCCGGCATCTGACCGGCCCCGCGCTGGTGGTCGGCAAGTCGACCGTGCCGGTGGGCTCCGCGGAGCGCCTGGCCGCCTATCTGGCCGAGCACGCGCCGGCCGGGGTGGACGCGGAGGTCGCCTGGAACCCGGAGTTCCTGCGCGAGGGCTTCGCGGTGCAGGACACCCTGCACCCGGACCGGATCGTGGTCGGCGTGCGCAGCGAGCGCGCCGAGAAGCTGCTGCGCGAGGTGTACGCGACGCCGGTCGGCGAGGGCACCCCGTTCGTGGTGACCGACTTCCCCACCGCCGAGCTGGTGAAGACCTCCGCGAACTCCTTCCTCGCCACCAAGATCTCCTTCATCAACGCCATGGCCGAGGTCTGCGAGGCCGCGGGCGGCGACGTCGTCCAGCTGGCCGAGGCCATCGGATACGACGACCGCATCGGCAAGAAGTTCCTGCGCGCCGGGATCGGCTTCGGCGGCGGCTGTCTGCCGAAGGACATCCGGGCGTTCATGGCCCGCGCGGGCGAGCTGGGCGCGGACCAGGCGCTGACCTTCCTGCGCGAGATCGACTCGATCAACATGCGCCGGCGCGGCCAGATGGTGGAGATGGCCCGCGAGGCCCTCGGCGGCGGCTCGTTCCTGGGCCGGCGCGTGGCGGTGCTCGGCGCCAGCTTCAAGCCGGACTCCGACGACGTACGGGACTCGCCCGCGCTCAACGTCGCCGGGCAGATACACCTCCAGGGCGGCCAGGTGACCGTCTACGACCCGAAGGGCATGGCCAACGCGCGGCGGCTGTTCCCGACCCTGGGTTACGCCGACACGGCGCTGGAGGCGGTGCGCGGCGCGGACGTCGTCCTGCATCTGACCGAGTGGCGGGAGTTCCGCGAGCTGGACCCGGCCCGGCTGGGCGAGGCGGTCGAGCAGCGGGTGATCCTCGACGGGCGCAACGCGCTGGACCCGGAGCTGTGGCGGCGGGCCGGCTGGACGTACCGGGCGATGGGACGCCCCACGGCCTGAGTGCCGTGGAGGACCGGGCGCCGCGGGAGACCGTCGAGGGCGCCGCGGGAGACCGTCGAGGGCGTGGCGGGAGACCGTCGAGGGCGTGGCGGAGCTTCGGGGCTTTCACAGGCCCACGGGCCTTCACCGGTCCACGGGCCTTCCGGTCCACCGGCCTTCACGGGCCCACGGGGGCTTGACGATTCCACGAGCCTTGGCCGGTCCACGGGGGCTAATGGGCCCTGGCGTCCGTCGGGCAGGCAACGGCGTTCGCCGCGAACTGGCGACGCCGGTTCGGCCGAGGCTCAGTCGGCCGAACCGGCGTCTTCCCGCATTCTGCCCCACACACTCCCGCCGCGGCCGGTGAACGTCACGCGCCTCACGCATCCTTTGCGCAGCAGGGCTATTTCGCCCGGTACCGCCGCATCTTCGCGCGCGCCCCGCACACCTGCATCGAGCACCAGCGGCCGCGTCCGGCCGGGCTGCGGTCGTAGTACGCCCAGTGGCAGGTGTCCGATTCGCACGCCTTGAGGCGGGTCCACGTACCGGCGACCAGGGCCTCGGCGACCGCGGCGGCGACGCGCGAGAGCAGGGGGCCGTCGTCCGCGGGTGTCAGCCGGGCCGAGCCGTCACCGTCTTCGACGGTCAGCAGCAGGGGCGCGCCGGCGAGCAGCGTGCCGAGCGGGGCGACCGTGCGGTGCGGCGGGTGGCCGGCGTGGGCGAGGAGGGTCGCGCGCAGGGATTCACGCAGGTCGCGGGCGTGCACCAGCTCCTCCTCGGTGAGACCGAGACGCGCCCGCCCGTCCGCCGTGTCGAGCGCGTCGGCGCCCGACTCGATGTCCAGCGTGTTGACCAGGGACTCGATCAGGGCGAGGCCTCCGGGCGCGGGTGATCTCTCGCTCATGGCTGCACGCTACCTCCCCGATCTCCCTTGCGACGTTACCTCTTATGGAGGACCATGGGGTAACGGTTACCGGTTACCAGTACTTAGCGGTAACCCCGTATTCCCGAGGAGGAGTCATGGCTGTCGCCGAACTGGGTGTCGTCGTCCTGGACTGCCCCGATCCCGCCGCGCTCGCCGGGTTCTACGCCGCCGTCCTGGGCGGCAGCGTCGAGGGCGAGGGCGAGTGGGTGGATCTGAAGGTGCCGGGCGGCCAGTCGCTGGCGTTCCAGGCCGCGCCGGGCTTCGTGCCGCCGAAGTGGCCGGCCGCCGATCACTCCCAGCAGTTCCATCTGGACCTGAACGTCCGGGATCTGGACGCGGCAGAGAAGGAGGTGCTCGCCCTGGGCGCCCGCCCACTGGACGCCGAGGACCGGGCACGGGGCTGGCGGGTGTACGCCGACCCGGCGGGTCACCCCTTCTGTCTCTGCGCGAGCTGAGACCCCGTGGTGGATCCCGCGGTCAGCCGTCCAACTCGGCGATCCTCGCTGTCGACGGCTCGCGGCGCTGCTGAGCGGCGCGGGCCGTGGAGTCGGCGGTGCGCAGCACGCGCTGGACGTTGCCCCAGGTGAGCAGGGCGATGTCGGCCGCCGGCCAGCCACGCTGGAACAGCTCGGCGACGAGACGCGGGTACCCGGAGGCGTCGCCGAGGTCCTGGGGGTGGGCCGCGCCGGAGTCGTAGGTGCCGGACAGACCGACGCAACCGGGCCCGGCGACCGCACGGACGTGGTCGAGATGGTCGGCGACGTCCCGCACGGTCGGCCCGGTCTGCTCGGCGGTCAGCGGCACCATGCACAGGCCTCCCGCCGCACCCAGCTCGGCGAGCAGGTCGTCGGGCAGGTTGGACGGGTGGGGGCGCAGCGCGCGGGCGGCGGAGCGGGTGCACATCACGGGCGCCCTGGACAAAGTGATCGTGCGGGCGACGGTGGCCTCGGAGGCGCCGGACAGGTCGGCGAGGACCCCGAGCCGGTTCATCTCGCGCACGACCTCCTCGCCGAACCGGGTCAGCCCGGCCTCGCTGGCCCAGGAGGTGCCGCTGAGGGTGAGGACACGCAGCCCGAGCCGGTGCAGGACACGCAGGATGGGCAGGGAGTCGTCCAGGGCGGCGGCCGTGGCCGGGCCGAGCAGGACGGCGACGCGTCCGCAGTTGCGGGCGTCGATGACCTGCCCGGCGGTGCGGGCCGGACGCAGCCCCTCGGCGTGCGAGCCGATGACCGAGCGCACCAGGTCGAGCTGCTCCAGCGTGGCGCCCACGGCCCGGTCGGCAGCCAGCCCCTCGGGCAGTTGCAGCGACCAGAACAACGCCCCGACCTGTCCCTCCCGCAGCCGTGGCACATCCGTGTCGACCGCGCTCTCACCGAGCTGGAGGTCGTACCAGGGCAGGTGCCGCAGCGCCCAGGGCAGTCCGCTGTAGCCGTCGGCGACGGGGTGCGTGGCCAGCAGGGCGTGCGCCTGTTCGAGCGGAGCGGCCCCCTCGGGGACGGCCAGGGACGGCTCGGGGACCGTCTCCTCGAACGGCTCCGCGAGAGGCAGCTCGGCGATCCCGGTGCTGGGGTGCAGTTCGTCGTGGAGGTCGGCCATGACGGTCTCCGTATGTCGGGATCACGGCGCGCTCCGCCGTACCGTCACCGTCGCACGGGCGTCCGGGGCCTTCCTGGTGGGCGGGCCCGTTCGGGGGTATGTCAGCCGTCGCTCGCCACCTGGATCACCTCGTCCAGGGTGTCCCGGGAGCGCACCAGGTCGGCGATCATCCGGTCGATGCGCCGGCGCTCGGCGGCGAGGTCGGCGACCAGCCTCGGTGTGGCGATCTCGGAGGGGCCGCCGTCGGCGTCCCGCATGCACGGCAGCAGCTGCCGGATCTTGTCGCTGTGCAGTCCGGCCGCGAACAGCTCCTGGATCAGCACCACCCGGTCGACGGCGGCCTCCGCGTAGTCCCGGTGGCCGCCGGGCGTGCGCTCGGCGCGCAGCAGCCCCTGGGTCTCGTAGTAGCGCAGCGACCGCTCGCTCACACCGGTCCGCCGGGCCAGTTCACCGATCCGCACCGTCCGCACCTCCGGGCTTGAATCTGACACTGATGTCAGCTTCTACGGTACGGCCATGACGCAGACGACAGCACTCTTCGAGCCCGCCGCACTCGGTCCCCTCGCCCTCCCCCACCACCTCGTGATGGCCCCGCTCACCCGCAACCGCGCGGCCGAGGACGGCACACCCACGGACCTGATGGTCGAGTACTACGTCCAGCGCGCCTCGGCCGGGCTGATCATCGCCGAGGCGGCCACGCCGAACGCGGTCGGGCAGACGTACCCGAACATCACCGCGATCCACACCCCGGCCCATGTGGCCGGATGGCGGCGGGTGACGGACGCCGTGCGGGCGGCCGGCGGGCGGATGTTCCTCCAGCTCCAGCACGGCGGCCGGGTGGGTCATCCGGCGACCAGCGGCCACCTTCCGGTCGCGCCCTCGCCGGTGCCGCTGCCGGAGACGATCTTCACGCCCGAGGGCCACCGGACGGCCGTCGTGCCGAGGGAGCTGTCCGCCGGGCAGATCCGGGAGACGGTCGCGGACTTCGCGGCCGCCGCGCGCCGCGCGCTCGACGCCGGGTTCGAGGGCGTGGAGGTGCACTCCGCAAACGGGCATCTGCTGCACCAGTTCCTGTCCCGCAACACCAACCTCCGCACCGACGGCTACGGCGGCCCGGTGGAGAACCGGATCCGCTTCACCGCGGAGGTCGTCGAGGCCGTGGCCGCGGAGATCGGCCCCGAGCGGGTGGGGCTGCGCGTCTCCCCCGGCAACACGGTCAACGGCATCGACGAGGGCGAGACCGACGAGCTGTACCCGGCGCTGGTCGCACGTGTGAAGGGGCTCGGGCTCGCCTATCTGCACATCGTGCACGCGGTCCCCGACTCGGCACTCCTGCGGCGGCTGCGCCGGGACTGGCCGGGCACGCTGATCGGCAACCCGGTCCTCACCGACCTCACCACCGACGCCGTGCGCACGGCTGCGGAGGAGATGCTCGCCGCCGGAGCGGACCTGGTCGCCCTCGGCCGCCCGTTCCTCGCCAACCCCGATCTGGTGCGGCGGCTGCGCCTCGGCGCCCCGCTGAACCCGGTGCGCGAGCGGTACTTCATGTACACGGGCGGGGCGGCCGGGTACACCGACTACCCCGCCCTCGGGGAGGACGGTCAGCCGTCGAGCGACTCGATCGTCGCGTTGGACGGGGCGCACGTGGCCTGACGGTGGCGGGCCACGTCCTCCGCCGCGTCCAGCACCCGGACCGCGTTCTGCCAGGTCAGCTTGGCGAGGTCGGCGTTGGACCAGCCGCGGTCGTGGAGTTCGGCGAGCAGGTGCGGGTAGGTGGAGACATCGCCGAGGCCCTCGGGTGTGAAGGCCGTGCCGTCGTAGTCGCCGCCGATGCCGAGGTGGTCGACGCCCGCGACCTCACGCATGTGGTCGAGGTGGTCGGCGACCGTCGACACCGTGGCGACCGGGCGCGGGTGCAGCTGCTCGAAGGCCGCGTGGACCTTCATGGCCTCGGGGGTGGTGTCGAGGTGGTGGAAGCCGTGGACGCGCATGTTGTCGTCGGCGGCGGCCGTCCAGTCGACCGCGGCCTGGAGCACGAACTTCGGCACGAACGTCACCATCGCCATGCCGCCGTTGGCGGGCAGCCGCTCCAGGATGTTGTCGGGGACGTTGCGCGGGTGGTCGCACACGGCCCGCGAGGAGGAGTGGGAGAAGATCACGGGGGCCGTGGAGGTGTCCAGCGCGTCCCGCATCGTCGTCGCGGCCACGTGGGAGAGGTCCACCAGCATGCCGAGGCGGTTCATCTCCCGCACGACCTCGCGGCCGAACGCGGACAGCCCGCCGACGTTCGGCTCGTCCGTCGCGGAGTCCGCCCAGTCGACGTTGTCGTTGTGGGTGAGGGTCATGTAGCGCACGCCCAGCGCGTACAGACCGCGCAGCGCGCCCATCGAGTTCGCGATCGAGTGCCCGCCCTCGGCGCCCATCAGCGAGGCGATCCGGCCCTCGCCGCGCGCCGCCTCCAGGTCCGCGGCCGTGAACGCGGCTCGCAGCTCACGCGGATGACGGTCGATCAGCTGCCGTACGCAGTCGATCTGCTCCAGCGTCGCCGTGACCGGGTCGGGCAGGTCCGTGCGCACGTACACCGACCAGTACTGCGCGCCGACCCCGCCCTCGCGCAGCCGGGGCAGGTCCGTGTGCAGACGGCCGTCCTGCCGTACGGCGATGTCCCGGGCGGCGAGGTCGTAGCGGACCTGCTCGCGCAGGGCCCACGGCAGGTCGTTGTGACCGTCGACGACCGGGAACTCCGCGAGGAGTTCCCGGACTGCCTCCAGGGCGGTCATCGCGGTCACTTCCCGAAGCCGAAGCCGCCGACGGACCCCTCGACCTTGGCGCGCAGGCGCTTGCCCTTCTCGGTGGCCTGGTCGTTCAGTTCCTGCTGGAACTCCCGCATCTTCGCCAGCAGCTCCTCGTCGTGCGCGGCGAGGATGCGGGCGGCCAGCAGACCGGCGTTGCGGGCCCCGGCCACGGACACGGTCGCCACCGGAACACCGGCCGGCATCTGCACGATCGACAGCAGGGAGTCCATGCCGTCGAGGTACTTCAGCGGCACCGGCACGCCGATGACCGGCAGCGGCGTGACGGAGGCGAGCATGCCGGGCAGGTGCGCGGCGCCGCCCGCCCCGGCGATGATCGCCTTCAGACCCCGGTCCGCGGCCTGCTCGCCGTACGCGATCATCTCGCGCGGCATGCGGTGGGCGGAGACGACGTCGACCTCGTAGCCGATCTCGAACTCGTCGAGGGCCTGGGCGGCGGCTTCCATGACCGGCCAGTCGCTGTCCGACCCCATGACGATGCCAACAACAGGGCTCATTCGGTGATGGTGCCTCTCAGGTAGTCGGCAGCGTGACGCGCGCGCTCCAGCACGTCGTCCAGGTCGTCGCCGTAGGTGTTGACGTGACCGACCTTGCGGCCGGGCTTCACGTCCTTGCCATACATGTGGATCTTGAGCTTGGGGTCGCGGGCCATGCAGTGCAGGTACGCGGAGTACATGTCGGGGAAGTCGCCGCCGAGGACGTTCGCCATGACCGTCCAGCGCGCCCGCGGGCGCGGGTCGCCCAGCGGAAGGTCCAGGACCGCGCGGACATGGTTGGCGAACTGGCTGGTGACCGCGCCGTCCTGGGTCCAGTGGCCGGAGTTGTGGGGGCGCATCGCCAGCTCGTTGACGAGGATGCGGCCGTCGCGGGTCTGGAACAGCTCGACGGCGAGGTGGCCGACGACCCCGAGCTCCTTGGCGATGCTGAGCGCCATCTCCTCGGCCCTGAGGGCGAGCGCCTCGTCCAGGCCGGGGGCCGGGGCGATGACCGTGTCGCAGACGCCGCCGACCTGGCGGGACTCCACGACCGGGTAGGCGACGGCCTGGCCGTGCGGGGAGCGGACCACGTTGGCGGCCAGCTCACGGACGTAGTCGACCTTCTCCTCGGCGAGGACCGGGACGCCCGCCTTGAAGGGCTCGGCGGCCTCCTCGGCGGAGTCCACGACCCACACGCCCTTGCCGTCGTAGCCGCCGCGGACGGTCTTGAGGACCACGGGGAAGCCGTCGCCCTCCGCGGCGAACGCGGCCACGTCCTGCGGGCCGGAGACGATCCGGTGCCGTGGACAGGGCACACCGATCGCGTCGAGCCTCGCGCGCATCACCCCCTTGTCCTGGGCGTGCACCAGCGCGTCGGGGCCGGGGCGCACGGGAATGCCGTCCGCCTCCAGAGCCCGCAGATGCTCGGTGGGAACGTGTTCGTGATCGAAGGTGATCACATCGCACCCGCGCGCGAAGTCACGCAGCGTGTCGAGATCGCGATAGTCGCCGATGACGACATCGCTCACGACCTGCGCCGCGGAATCCTGCGGGGTGTCACTGAGGAGCTTGAACCTGATGCCGAGCGGGATGCCCGCCTCGTGTGTCATACGAGCGAGCTGACCCCCGCCGACCATGCCGACTACCGGGAACGTCACGCCCCCAGGGTATCCGCCGCGCGGGGACGGCCGGATTCCGCTCCTGACCGGGCCCCGTCGGCAACCTCTGTGCTCCGCGGCAAGCGATCACCGGAGGGGGGTGGTTAGCATGACCGAGTTGACGATTTCCGACGGACGGGGCCTTCATCGCCATGGGACGTGGTTCCTCGGGGCTTCACTCGGCGCCGCCCGGCGCGCTGCGGCTGCGCATCGACCACCTGCTCCGGGAGGTGGCGAAGTTCGGCGCCGTCGGCGGTGCGGGGCTGCTGGTCAACCTCGGCGTGTTCAACCTGGTACGCAGTGTCACCGACCTCCAGGTGGTGCGGGCCAGCGTCGTCGCCACGGTCGCGGCGATCGTCTTCAACTACATCGGGTTCCGGTACTTCACCTACCGCGACCGCGACAAGAGCGGCCGCACCCGTGAGATGACCCTGTTCATCGTGTTCAGCGCGATCGGCCTGGTCATCGAGAACGGTGTGCTGTACGCGGCGACGTACGGGCTCGGCTGGGACAGCCCGGTGCAGAACAACGTCTTCAAGTTCCTCGGCATCGGTGTCGCGACCCTGTTCCGCTTCTGGGCCTACCGCAGCTGGGTCTTCAAGACCCTGCCGCAGGAGACGCCCGCCCCGCGGGCCACCGCCGCCACCGAGCCGCCCGGCACGGCCCGGACCGGCTCGGGCAGGGCCGCCCACCGCTCCGCCGGCGGGGCACGGTCGGGACGGCAGCGGGTCAGGCAGCGGGTCTGAGGGCCGCCACGGCAACGCGCCCGGCCGGGCCCCTCACCGCACCGTGGGGGCGTTCTCCTCGGGCTTCAGCGGGGCCGTGCGGGACAGAAACAGGCCGAAGACCGGAGGCTGGGCCTGGAGCATCTCCAGCCGGCCGCCGTCGGCCTCGGCGAGGTCACGGGCTACGGCGAGGCCGATACCGGTGGAGTTGCGGCCGCTGATGGCCCGCTCGAAGATGCGCGCGCCGAGGTCGGCCGGGACGCCCGGCCCCTCGTCCGTGACCTCGATGACGGCCTGGTTGCCGGTGACCCTGGTGCGCAGGGCGACGGTGCCGCCGCCGTGCATGAGGGAGTTCTCGATCAGCGCCGCCAGCACCTGCGCGACCGCGCCCGGAGTGCCGACCGCCTGGAGGTGCTGCTTGCCGGAGCTGACGATGGCCCGGCCCACACCGCGGTACGCGGGGCGCCACTCGGCGAGCTGCTGCTGGATGACCTCGTCGAGGTCGAAGGTGACGGCGGAGCCGGTACGCGGGTCACGGGCGTTGGTCAGCAGCCGCTCGACGACGTCCGTGAGGCGTTCCACCTGGGTCAGCGCGATGGTCGCCTCCTCCTTCACCGTCTCCGGGTCGTCGGTGAGGGTGATCTCCTCCAGCCGCATCGACAGCGCGGTGAGCGGGGTGCGCAACTGGTGGGAGGCGTCCGCGGCCAGCCGCCGCTCGGCGGTCAGCATGCGGCCGATGCGCTCGGCGGAGGCGTCCAGCACGTCGGCGACCCGGTCCAGCTCGGGGACGCCGTAGCGCTTGTGGCGCGGGCGCGGGTCGCCGGAGCCGAGGCGTTCGGCGGTCTCGGCGAGGTCGGTGAGCGGGGAGGCCAGACGGCTCGCCTGGCGCAACGCGAGCAGGACCGCCGCGATGACCGCGAGCAGGGCCACCGCGCCGATGATCAGCAGGGTGCGGCCGACCTCGCGGGTGATCTGCGAGCGGGGCTCCTGGACGGTGACCGTCTCGCCCTCCTCGCCCCGCGCGGTGTGCTCGATGACATCGCCGTCGGGCTCGTCCCCGATCTCGATGGCCTCCCGGCCTGGGATGCGGATGACCGCGTAGCGGGCGTCGCCGACCTGTTCGCGCAGGATCTCCGCGGAGATCTGCTCGTCCCCGAGGATCCGCCCGTCGACGATGCCAGCCAGCCGCACGGACTCGGAGTTCACCCGCTCCTGGGCGGTGGTGGTGATCGTCCTCGTCTCGACGATCACCAACGACACGCCGAACACGGCGATCACGACGAGCACGACAGCGAGCGTGGACTGAATCAGACGACGACGCACAGATCCTCCGGGAGCGGCTTCACAACCACCAGTCTGCCAACATCCCCGACATCAACGCCCCAAGCGGCCGTCCCATGCCCTCGGGGGGTTGCCGTCGCCGATCGGCCGCAGGTCGTCACGGGCTTGTCGCGCAGTTCCCCGCGCCCCTGAAGGGGTTGC
>NZ_JBEXPR010000015.1:52612-223538 GCF_040612135.1 Streptomyces sp. NPDC006458
GCCGTCGCCGATCGGCCGCAGGTCGTCACAGGCTTGTCGCGCAGTTCCCCGCGCCCCTGAAGGGGTTGCCGTCGCCGATCGGCCGCAGGTCGTCACAGGCTTGTCGCGCAGTTCCCCGCGCCCCTGAAGGGGTTGCCGTCGCCGATCGGCCGCAGGTCGTCACGGGCTTGTCGCGCAGTTCCCCGCGCCCCTCAGGCGGTTGCCGTCGCCGATCGGCCGCAGGTCGTCACGGGCTTGTCGCGCAGTTCCTCGCGCCCCTTGGGCGGTTGGCCTCTGCCGTGCGAGGCTCCCGAGGGCCCGCAGCCGAACGATGGCAACAGCTACCCCAGGGGCGCGGGGCCGGCCGCATCGATCTACCGCTACCGCCGCGCGGGGGCGACGAGTCGACGGCGACCCGCGGCCGCGCACGCACACCAACCCCGCAGACGCACCACCGGCAACCGCCGACGGCACTCAGCTCTTCTCGAAGCGGAACCCCACACCCCGCACAGTGGCGATGTACCGAGGGTTCGCCGCGTCATCCCCCAGCTTCTTCCGCAGCCAGGAGATGTGCATGTCGAGCGTCTTGGTCGACGACCACCACGTCGTGTCCCACACCTCACGCATCAGCTGATCCCGCGTGACAACCCGTCCGGCGTCCCGCACGAGCACCCGCAGCAGATCGAACTCCTTGGCCGTGAGCTGGAGTTCCTCGTCCCCCATCCACGCCCGATGCGACTCCACGTCGATCCGCACCCCATGCGTCGCAGGCGGCTGCTGCGGCTCCGCGGAACCGCGCCGCAGCAGGGCCCGGACCCGGGCGAGCAACTCGGCGAGCCGGAACGGCTTGGTGACGTAGTCGTCCGCCCCCGCGTCCAGCCCGACGACCGTGTCCACCTCGTCGGCACGGGCGGTGAGGATCAGGATCGGCACGGTGTGACCCTCGGCACGCAGCCGGCGGGCGACCTCCAGACCGTCCATGCCGGGTAGTCCGAGGTCCAGGACGACCAGGTCGATACCACCCTGGATGCCCGCGTCGAGCGCGGTCGGGCCGTCCTCACGCACCTCGACCTCGTACCCCTCCCGGCGCAGCGCGCGGGCCAGGGGCTCCGAGATGGACGCGTCGTCCTCGGCGAGCAGTACACGGGTCATGACCTGATGGTAGTCCGCCTGGCGGGGCCGCCGAGGTGAGATCGCCACGTCGGATTCTTACCCTCCGACTTGTCCGGCATGACGGATTCACGCCGTTGGTCACCATGGTACGAACCTATGATTGAGACTCGCATCCCTCCGATCGCATTCGAATGGGGCCCCACGGTTCCATGATCGCCTGTGATCCATATCTCAAGTCCTTTCATATCCGGCACTGCACTGCCGTATGGTGATTCAACGCCTGTAGCACCGCAGGGACCTTTGGCGCCGACTTGACGCCGAGGGTCTCTTTTGTGTGCGGGTCGGCTCGCGCCGGCCTTGAAAGGAATGACCTGTGGCCGGGCCTCACAGCGCGACAGCGTGCGAGAGGCGTGGATCCCGGTGGTCACCGTCCACCGTCCCGTGACCCGGGGCGGACTCCCCCTGGGCGTGGGGGCGGACGGCCCGATCACGCCGGTGCCGGCCGCCCCACCGGGCGCGCAACTCCCCCAGCCCTCGCATTCGCTCGGGCCGGGGGGACCCCCACCACCCACGTGCCCCGAGCAAGCAAGGAACGACCCATGGCGTCCAGCCTGACGAAGGACTCGGTCCGTCCGGGCACCCCCGGTTCCGAGAAGACCTTCCTCGGCCACCCCCGCGGCCTGGCCACCCTCTTCATGGCCGAGATGTGGGAGCGATTCTCCTACTACGGCATGAGGGCACTGCTCCCGCTGTACCTCGTCGCCCCGGGCGGCCTGCACCTCGACGCGGCCACGGCCACGGCGATCTACTCCGTGTACGTCTCGCTGGTGTACCTGCTGGCGATGCCGGGCGGCTGGTTCGGCGACCGGGTCTGGGGCCCGCGCAAGACCGTCGCCGTCGCCGGCGCGGTCATCATGCTCGGCCACCTCACCCTGGCCCTCCCCGCCTCCGGCACCTTCTACGCCGGTCTCGGCCTGGTCGCCATCGGCTCGGGTCTGCTGAAGGCCAACATCTCCACGATGGTCGGCCACCTCTACGACGGCCCGGACGACCCGCGCCGCGACGGTGGCTTCACGGTCTTCTACATGGGCATCAACCTCGGTGCCTTCGCCGCCCCGTTGGTCATCGGCACCATCGGTGAGAACGTCAACTGGCACCTGGGCTTCGCCCTCGCCGCGCTCGGCATGGCCCTGGGCCTGGGTCAGTTCCTGCTGGGCAGCCGCAACCTGGCCGAGCGCTCCAGCGTCGTGCCGAAGCCGCTGACCGCCCAGGAGAAGGCGTCCACGCTGCGCAAGGCCGCCATCTGGGCCGGCATCGCCGTGGTCTTCTACGCCATCGTCGGCTTCTCCGGCTCCTACACGCTGAACTGGATCCTGGTCCCGCTGACCCTGCTCGGCGTGATCATCCCGACGCTGGTGCTGGTCCGCATCAAGCGCGACAAGGAGCTCGACGGCACCGAGCAGAAGTCGATGTCGGCGTACATCTGGTTCTTCGTCGCCGCCGCCGTCTTCTGGATGATCTACGACCAGGGCGGTTCGACCCTGTCGATCTTCGCCGACTCCTCCGCCGAGAACACCGTCTTCGGCTGGGAGTTCCCGGTCTCCTGGTACCAGTCGGTCAACCCGGTCCTGATCATGGCCCTGGCCCCGGTCTTCGCCTGGATCTGGCTGGCGCTGAACCGGCGCGGCAAGGAGCCGAGCACGATCGTGAAGTTCGCCTCGGGTCTGGTCCTGGTCGGCGCGTCCTTCTTCGTCTTCCTCGCCCCGCTGTCGATCGCCGAGGGCGGTCACAAGGCGGCCGCGATGTGGCTGGTGGCGATCTACTTCGTGCAGACCGTGGGTGAGCTGCTGCTCTCGCCGGTCGGCCTGTCGGTGACGACGAAGATGGCCCCCGCGAAGTACGCCTCGCAGATGATGGGTGTCTGGTTCCTGGCCGTCACCGCGGGTGACGCCACGACCGGTCTGCTCTCCATCGCCGGTGTCGACCTCAACAAGACGGGCGTCGTCGCGCTGGAGGCGACCCTGGCCGTGGTCGCCGGTGTCGCGGTGTGGATGTACCGCAACAAGGTCAAGGAGCTCATGGGCAGCGTTCGCTAGTCCGGGCTCGCTTGAGCGGAGGGCCGCCGTATCCGAGGGGGATACGGCGGCCCTCCGCCGTTGACCGGCCCGGCGCCCGGTCGGTCACCCGCGCCTGGGCAGGAAGGTGAACGTGGCCGCACCGAGGAGCAGGGCCGTGCCCGCCACCAGGCCGAGGGCCTTCAGGGCGCCGTGGTCGCTCGCCCCCGTCTCCGCCAGGCCGCCGCCGGTCGCCGTGCCCGCGGCCGAACCCCCGCTCGCGGAACCAGAACCGCCGCCTCCTGAGGCCCCGCCCGGCTGGGCCGCGGTGTCCAGGGTCAGGGAGACCTCGGTCTTCCGCGGGGTGCAGGTGGTCGTCGTGCCGAGGGCCTTGATGACCAGCACGCCCGGAGCGAGGGTGGACTCGCCGCTCGCGCCGGGCTTGTAGGTGCCCTTCAGGTCGGGGATCTCGATCGGCTCGCCGGCCTTGACCGCCTCGGAGTCGGCCGGACCCGTCACATGGACCGTGCCCCGGTCGGCGCCGCCGAGGACCACGTCCATCGACGGCTCCACCGAGTTCGCGGGGATCTCGGCGGGGCTGTCCATGACCGACTTCTGTGACGTCGACGACCTCGGCCCGGGCGCCGGGAGCGCCCACCAGCACCGCCGATCCGGCCAGGACCGCGACGATTCCCTTCCGGTACGACATGGGCGTACCCCCATTCCTGATGGAGCATCAGATCGGCTGTCAAGGTACGCCCGCGGGCAACAAGAGGGAAGAGAAGCGCACTCGGGGACGTGGGGCGGGGAGATGTCGGGACGGCCCGCGCCCGCGCGGGAGGCCGGCTCGCGCGACGGCACCACCCGCACAAGCGGGGCCCGCCGGGGGCTTGCGCGCCCACAGGAGTCGTGGGGGACGGGCGTGCGCACCGACGGGAGTCAGAGCGGACGGGCGTACGCACCCGCAGGGGCCAGGGCGGATGGCGTGCGGGCCCACAGGAGGGCGGCTCGCGCACCCACGGGGATCCAGACCGGACAGCGTGCGCGCCGACAGGCGCAGGAGCGGACAGCGTGCGCGCCCACCGGGGTCGGACACGGCGGGCTTGCACACCCGCAGGGGTCAGATCGGGCGAACCGCGCACACACAGGAGTCAGACCGGGCAGGCTTACACACCCGCAGGGGTCAGACCGGGCGAACCGCGCACACACAGGGGTCAGACCGGGCGGGCTTACACACCCACAGGAGTCAGACCGGGCGTCCCGCGCCCACACAGGAGTCAGGCCGCGCGGCCCGCGCCCTCACGGGCGTCAGGCAGGGGCTCCCAGCTCGGCCCACACCGTCTTCCCCGTCACTCCAGGCGTGCGTACGACGCCCCAGTCCAGGCAGAGCCGCTGGACGATGAACATGCCGTGGCCCCCGGGCCGCCCGGCGCGGTGGGGCGTGCGGGGTGCCGGCTGGCCGGTGCCCTTGTCGGACACCTCGACGCGGATCACCTTGTCGTCACAGGCGATCCACATCACGTCCGGTCCCTCCGCGTGCAGACACGCGTTGGTGACCAGTTCCGACACGACGAGCAGCACATCCTCCGCGACGGCCCGCCGGTCCGCGGACGCGGCCGGCAGCCAGCCCCACGCGTACAGCGCCTGGCGGGCGAAGTCACGGGCCAGCGGCACGACGCCGGCCTGCCCCTCGAAGCCCAGTCGGCGGACCTGTCGGCCCTCGACGACCCCGGGCTCACCGGACACCGCGGACGCGCCGGAAGCGCCGCTGGGCTCTTCGGAGCCCGGCGAGTACGGCCGGGTGGTGCTCATCAGCGCTTCACCTCACCGATTCACCAGATCACGATTCAGAAGTCCCTACAGAAAACCCGCGGCTGCGCGGTTGCCGCCGTCATGTTCAAGGGGTCTCCTGCCCGGGCGGCGCGGCGGAACACCCGGACTTTCCGGCCCGACCGGATATTCCGGCCCGGCCGCGCCCTCCGGCTCAGCCGGACTCGTCGGCCAGCGCGGCGTCGAGCGTGTCATGGACAGTGAAGACCGCGTCCGCGCCGGTGATCTCGAAGACCCGGGCGACCACGGGCAGCATCCCGGCGAGATGGACGCCCCCTCCGGCGGCCTCGGCCTTCAGCCGGGCGCCGAGCAGGACGTTCAGCCCGGTGGAGTCGCAGAACTCCAGCCGGGAGCAGTCGACGACCAGCCGACCAAGGCCCCGGTCCAGGCAGTCCTCCAGGGGTACGCGCAGCAGGTCGGCGGTGTGGTGATCGAGCTCACCCGCCGGTGTCACGACCGCGCTGGAGCCCTCCTGCCGCACCTCCACCAGAAGCCGGCCCGACTGCGCACTGCCGACCGTCCCGTGGTCCATGCCGTCTCTCTCCCGAGGTCGTCGCTGCCGATTGACGCCCTCGAACACTACGCCTTCCTCACACTCTCTGACACCCGAACAACCGCAACGAAAAGGACATAACCCCACGTAACACACTTGCGGCGGCCATCGAAAAGCGGGTAGGGCTAGTAGAGACACGCAACCGACACGGCCGGCTTTGGAGGCGCCGCACACCGCAGTGCACTCTCTGGCTCCGGCAGCCTTATGCCGAGAACGATGGAGGACACCATGTCACCCCGGCTCGACGCATCGCACACCCCCACGGCCACGGCGACGTCGACACCCGCTCCGGAACACCTGGAACCCATCACCCCCACGACCGACGCGGGCGACGACGCGCTCGCCGGTCTTCCGGAGATCCCCCCGTACGACGAGGTGGGACCGGTGGACGCGCGGGCTTTGTCCAAGACCCTCTTCGAGCGGCTGGAGTCCCTCGAAGAGGGCACGCACGAACACGCGTACGTCCGCAACACCCTGGTCGAGCTCAACCTCGCGCTCGTCAAGTTCGCCGCCTCCCGCTTCCGTTCGCGCAGCGAGCCGATGGAGGACATCGTCCAGGTCGGCACGATCGGTCTGATCAAGGCGATCGACCGCTTCGAACTCACCCGAGGGGTCGAGTTCCCCACTTTCGCGATGCCGACCATCATCGGTGAGATCAAACGCTTCTTCCGCGACACCTCGTGGTCCGTGCGCGTCCCGCGCCGCCTTCAGGAACTGCGGCTCGACCTGGCCAGGGCCGGTGACGAACTGGCCCAGCGGCTGGACCGCGCGCCGACGGTGGCGGAGCTCGCCGAGCATCTGGGGCTGAGCCACGACGAGGTCGTCGAGGGCATGGCCGCCTCCAACGCCTACACGGCCAGCTCGCTGGACGCCCAGCCCGAGGAGGACGACTCCGAGGGCGCGCTCGCCGACCGCATCGGCTACGAGGACCACGGACTCGAAGGCATCGAGTACGTCGAGTCGTTGAAGCCGCTGATCGCCGAACTGCCGCCGCGCGACCGGAAGATCCTGTCCCTGCGGTTCGTGGCGGGCATGACCCAGTCGGAGATCGGCGAGGAACTGGGCATCTCGCAGATGCATGTGTCCCGGCTGCTGTCGCGGACGCTGGGGCGGCTGCGCAATGGGCTGACGGTCGAGGACTGACCTCTCTCCGGCCGGAGGGCGGTCCTCGTCCGGGCCTCGCGTCCGGGCCTCGCGTCCGGGTCTCGTGTCCGGGTCCGCCGTGCCGGACCTCGCGTGTCCTGGCCCGCCCGCGGCGGGCCCGCGTGTCCGGATCTGCCGTGTCGGGGCTCGCGCGCCAGCACCGCGGAAGCGTTGCGTGTACGGGTTCTCGGGGGTGGTTCGATCGGTCGGACCGCCCCCGGGGCCGTTATCGGACCGCATCCTTGTTCTCCCCGGTTACCCGGGGAAACCTCTTTTCCCGCCCGAGCGGGTCCACCACTATGGGCACCCCCAAACCGACTGGCCAGTAAGTCAGTTATGGGCGGGGTGTGCACTCCAGGGACGGGGACGCGAGGAGGCTTGGTGATGGCGCGGGCCGAGGGAACCGGCAACGAGGCCGGGGCCGTTGACAGCGGGAGCGAGTACGCGGGCGCCGAGGACGCCCGGCTGACGGAACTGCTGCGCACCGGCAGCACGACGGCGTACCCGGCCTTGCGCGAACTGCGCGCCCGCCATCGCGAGTCCGTGCTCGCCTACGCCCGTCTGAGCACCGTCAGCGACGCCGTCGCCCGCCAACTCGCCGCTCACGCCTTCGCCTCGGCCGCCCGCGAGACCGCGCAGGGCGCCGATTCCGGTACGCCCGTACGTCACCGGCTGCTGCTCCTGGCCGCGCACGTCGCCGGGCAGTGGGCGGCCGAGGAGCGCGCGGTCGGGCTCGACCCGGCCCTGCGGCTCGTGCTCGACGCGGCCGGACCGGACGGACCCGTACCGCCCCTGCTCAGGGCGTTCCACTCGCTGCCGCCGCGCACCCAGGGCCTGATCTGGTACGGGCTCGTCGAGCGGGAGGCCGAGGAGCGCACCGCCCTGCTGCTCGGGATGAGCCGCGCCGACATGGTCTGGGGCGTCGAACGCGCAATCCCGGCCCTGGCCGGAGCCGCCCTGCGCACCCGCCTGGCCGACTCCCACGACCCCGACTGCCAGGACTTCCGCCGTCTGATCGAGGAGTCCGTACGCCCGGACTCCCCCCGCCACAGCCTCGACCTCGCCACGCACATGACGCAGTGCCCGCACTGCACGATGGCCTACGAGGAGCAGTGCGCGCTGCGGGACACTCCGCGGGCGGCGCTGGCGGAGGGGCTGCTGCCGTGGTGGGGAGCGGCGTACGCGGGCGCGGCGGAGCGCGGTGGGAGGGACGCCTTCGGGGCGGCCTCCACGACCGGGGCGCAGGCCGGGACTTCGGTGGAGGCGGGCGGCCGGGCACATATGCCCGGGCGGCGGGCCGCGCACGGCGCGGGTCGGGCGGCCGGGGCGGGCGCGCTCGGCGCCTACAGCGCGTCCGGCTGGGACGGCCCGGGGAGCGCATCCGCCGCGGGCTCCGGTTCAGCCTCCGGTGGGACGTCCGGCGCGGGCCGGGGCGGCTGGGGTACTGCTCCCGGGCCGGCGGCCTGGGCGGGTAGGGCCGGTCGCGGGCCGGCGGCCGGGAAGGGTCCCGCGGGTCGCGGGTCGGTGGCGGAGGCCGCCCGGGCCTGGCCGGCCTCGCGGCGGTTCGCGCTCGCCTCGGCCGCGCTGGGTGTGGCGCTCGCGCCGCTGCTGCTGTTCCTGCTCTCGCCGGGTGATCCGCCCGCGCAGAACGCCGCCGCGCACACCAGGTACACGCCGCCGCCGGCACCCGCGGTGACGGTGACCGCGACCGTGTCGGTGACCCCCTCGCCGTCGCCCTCGCCCACTCCCTCGAAGACCCGCACGTCACCGTCGCCGAAGCCGACCCCGACCCCGTCGCCCACCTCCGCGCGTCCGCGGCCGACGACCGCCGCGCCGAAGCCTCCCCCGCCGCCGCCCGCGCACGCGCCGAACGGCACCTACGCCCAGGTGGTCAACGACGCCACCGGCCGCTGCCTGGACATCGCGGACGGCTGGTTCGACAAGGGCAACGACGTGATCGCGGCCCCGTGTTCCGGCTCCGACACCCAGCTGTGGCGCTACGACGCCGAGCGCCAGGTCCTCCAGGCCTACGCCGACGACGACTTCTGCCTGGACAGCCGAGGCTCGGACGACCGCGGCGCCGGCATCTGGACCTGCGACTCGGTCTACGGCAGCAACGGCCGGAACCTGATGTTCGCGGTGGACGACGACGGCGTGGTCCGCCCGTACGTCGCGCCCTACACGGCGCTCACCGCGTACGGCTCGGACGACGGCCTGTGGTTCGACTGGACCGGCGAGGACGGCGGGAGCGCCACCCAGCGGTGGCACGCCGGGCGGACCGGCTGAGGAAACCCGGCCCCCGCGCCGGTCCCCGCCCGGTCAGACGGCCTTCGCGCCGCTCCGCCACACCTCGCCGACCAGCGGCACGCCCGGCCGGTAGGCCAGGTGGACATGGCTGGGCGCGTCCAGGAACGCCAGGTCGGCGCGGGCGCCGGGGGCGAGGCGGCCGATGTCGTCGCGGCGCAGGGCCGCGGCGCCGCCCGCGGTGGCCGACCAGACGGCCTCGTCCGGGGTCATGCCCATGTCCCGTACGGCGAGCGCGATGCAGAACGGCACGGACGAGGTGTACGACGAGCCCGGGTTGCAGTCGGTGGACAGGGCGACCGTGACCCCGGCGTCGATCAGGCGCCGGGCGTCGGGCCATTCGGCGCGGGTGGAGAACTCGGCGCCGGGCAGCAGGGTGGCGACCGTACGGCTGCCCGCGAGGGCGTCCACGTCCGCGTCCGTGAGGTGGGTGCAGTGGTCGGCGCTGGCCGCGTCGAGCTCGACGGCGAGCTGCACGCCGGGGCCGTAGGACAGCTGGTTGGCGTGCACGCGCGGGTGCAGGCCCCGGGCCTTGCCCGCGGTGAGGATCGCGCGGGCCTGGTCGCCGTCGAAGGCGCCCTTCTCGCAGAACACGTCGATCCAGCGGGCGTGCGGGGCGCAGGCGTCGAGCATCTCGCCGGTGACCAGGGCGACATAGCCGGCCGGGTCGTCGGCGTAGTCGGGGGAGACGATGTGGGCGCCGAGGTAGGTGACCTCGTCGGTGTGCGCGGCGGCGACGCGCAGGGCGCGGGCCTCGTCCTCGACGGTGAGGCCGTAGCCCGACTTGGTCTCGAAGGTGGTCGTGCCCTGGCGCAGCGCCTCGGCGAGGTGCCGGGTGAGGTTCGCCTCCAGCTCGGCGTCGCTCGCGGCGCGGGTGGCGGCGACGGTCGTGCGGATACCGCCCGCGCTGTACGGCCGCCCGGACATACGGGCGTTGAACTCCTCGGTGCGGTCGCCCGCGAACACCAGGTGCGAGTGGGAGTCGACGAACCCCGGGATCACGGCCCGGCCGCGGGCGTCGACCCGGTTGTCAGTGGCGGGTGCTTTGCTTGACTCACCGGCCCAGACGACGCGGTCGCCGTCGACGACCAGGGCCGCGTCGCGGATCAGGCCGAGCGGGGAGCAGTCACCGAGGGAGGGGTCGTTGGTGACCAGCGTGGCGATGTTGGTGATGACGGTGCTGCTCATCGTGTCCTCGTGGGCGTCGGTGGGTGTCGAGTCGGTGGGCGTGGGGCGGCCGTCCGTCAGGCGCGCAGGGCCGCGACGGCCCTGGCGAGGGCTGCCGGCACATCGGGCACGAGCGTGTGCGCCCCGTCCCGGACGACGTGCCGTCCGCCCACGACGGTGTGCCGTACGTCCGCCGCGGTCGCCGCGAATACGGCCGTCTCGGCGCCGAGCCGGGGCAGCGGGCCCGCGGTCCTGACCGAGTCGAGGGCGAGGGTGGTGAGGTCGGCGAGCGCGCCCTGCTCGATGCGTCCGGCCTCGTCCCAGCCGAGGGCGGCGTGGCCGTCCGCGGTGGCCGCGCGCAGCAGGGCGGCGGCGGTCCAGTGGCCTCGGGTGCGGGTGCGCAGCCGCTCGTTCAGCTCCATCGCGCGTGCCTCTTCGAGCAGGTCGATCACGGCGTGGCTGTCGGAGCCGAGGGAGAGCGGGGAGCCCTGCCGCTGGAGGGCGACGGCGGGTCCGGTGCCGTCGGCAAGGTCGCGTTCGGTGGTCGGGCACATGCAGGTGCCGGTGCCGCTGTCGCCGATCAGGGCGATGTCCTCGTCGGTGAGGTGGGTGTTGTGGACGCCGGTGGTGCGCGGCCCGAGCACCCCGTGCTCGGCGAGCAGCCGCGTCGGCGTGCACCCGTGGGCGTCCTGGCAGGCGTCGTTCTCGGCGGTCTGCTCGGACAGGTGCACATGCAGCGGGGCCCGCCGCTCCTCGGCCCAGCGCGCCACGGTCGCCAACTGGTCCGCGGGCACGGCCCGTACGGAGTGGACGGCCGCGCCGATCCGCGCGTGATCGTGTTCCTTGAGAAGTGAACAGCGTTCGGCCCAGGCCTCCGCGCTGCCGTCGGAGAACCGCCGCTGGTGCCGGTCGGGCTCCTTGCCGAAGCCGGCGGAGAGGTAGCAGGTGTCGAGGAGGGTGATCCGGATGCCCGCCTCGGCCGCGGCCGCGATCAGTGCCTCGCCCATGGCGTTGGGGTCGGCGTAGGCCGTGCCGCCGGGGGCGTGGTGGACGTAGTGGAACTCGCCGACCGAGGTGATGCCGGCGAGGGCCATCTCGGCGTAGACCGCGCGGGCGAGGTCGCGGTAGCTGTCCGGGGTGAGCCGGTCGGCCACGGAGTACATGACCTCCCGCCAGGTCCAGAAGGTGCCGCTGCCGACCTGGACGGTGCCGCGCAGGGCGCGGTGGAAGGCGTGCGAGTGGGAGTTCGCCAGGCCCGGCAGGGTCAGTCCGCGCAGGATCTCCGCGCCGGGCGGCGGGGCGTCGACGCCGGTGCGGACGCTCGTGATCCGGCCGTCCGCGCCCGCGGCGGAGCCGCTGACGGACGCGGTGACGACGACACCGGGCTCCACATGGGTGCCCAGCCAGGCGTGCTCCAACCAGTAGGTCCCCTTGGTCACCGGCAGGCCAGTCCTTCCAGTACGTCGGCGAGGGCGGTCACCCCGGCCAGGCAGTCGTCCTCGGCCGCGTTCTCGGCCGGGGAGTGCGAGACGCCCGTGGGGTTGCGCACGAACAGCATGGCGGTCGGGATGCACCCGGAGAGGATCCCGGCGTCGTGTCCCGCGCCCGTGCCCAGGACGGGGACGGTCAGGCCGGTGTCCTTGCCGAGGACGCGGCCCAGTTCGTCGCGCAGGGCGTGGTCGAACTCGACGACCGGTGTGAAGGACTCCCGGATGACGGCGAGGTCGACGCCGTGCCGGTCGGCGTACTCCCGGGCGGCCTTCTCGATGCCGTCGACCACGGTGTCGAGGGTCCGCTGGTCGGCGGCCCGGCTGTCCAGCCAGCCGCGCACCAGGGAGGGGATGGCGTTGACGCCGCCTGGCTCGACGGAGATCTTGCCGAAGGTGGCGACGGCTCCGGCGAGTTCGGCCTCGCGGCGGGCGGCGAGCACGGTCTCGGCGTACGACAGCATCGGGTCGCGGCGGTCCACCAGCCGGGTGGTCCCGGCGTGGTTGGCCTCGCCCCGGAAGTCGAAGCGCCAGCGTCCGTGCGGCCAGATGGCACTGGCGATGCCGACGGCGTCCCCGCTGAGGTCCAGCGCCCGGCCCTGCTCCACATGCAGTTCGACGAACGCGCCGATGCGGGCGAGCCGTTCGGGGTCGGGCCCGATGGCGTCGGGGTCGTAGCCGGCGGCCTCCATGGCGCGCGGCAGGGTGATCCCGTCGCCGTCGGTGAGCCGGTGGGCCTGTTCGGGGGTCAGCTCTCCCGCGGTGAGCCGGGACCCGACGCAGGCCAGGCCGAAGCGGGCGCCCTCCTCGTCCCCGAAGTTGACGACGGCCAGCGGCCTGGCGAGCTCCACGCCCCGGCCCCGGAGTTCGTCCAGGGCGGCGAAGGAGGAGACCACGCCGAGGGGCCCGTCGAAGGCCCCGCCGTCGGGCACGGAGTCGAGGTGCGAGCCGGTGACGACGGCGTCCCCGGCCGCGGGGTCGCCGAGCCACGCCCACTGGTTGCCGTTGCGGTCGACCTCGTAGGCCAGTCCGCGGGCGCGGGCCTGGTCGGCGAACCAGGCCCGGCAGTCGGCGTCGGCGCCGGTCCAGGCGTGGCGGCGGTAGCCGCCGGAGCCGGGGTGCCGGCCGACGGGGAGCAGCTCCGCCCACATGTCGTGGAAGGAACGCCCGCCCGGTACGGGCCGCGGGCTCTCGTTCCGCCGGGCGCCGACCGTCACGCCTGGTCACCCTCACGCATGGGCACGCGTACGCCCTTGTCGTCGGCGACGGACTCGGCGATGTCGTAGCCCGCGTCCACGTGCCGGATGACGCCCATGCCGGGGTCGTTGGTGAGCACGCGGCGGATCTTCTCGCCGCCGAGCCTGGTGCCGTCGGCGACCGTCACTTGGCCGGCGTGGATGGAGCGGCCCATACCGACGCCGCCGCCGTGGTGGAGGGACACCCAGGACGCGCCGGAGGCCACGTTGACCATGGCGTTGAGCAGCGGCCAGTCGGCGATCGCGTCGGAGCCGTCGAGCATGGCCTCGGTCTCGCGGTAGGGGGAGGCGACGGAGCCGCAGTCGAGGTGGTCGCGGCCGATGGCGAGGGGGGCGGCCAGCTCGCCGCTCGCGACCATGTCGTTGAAGCGCTCGCCGGCCTTGTCGCGCTCGCCGTAGCCGAGCCAGCAGATGCGGGCGGGCAGGCCCTGGAAGTGGACGCGCTCGCCGGCCAGCTTGATCCAGCGGGCCAGGGACTCGTTCTCCGGGAAGAGGTCGAGGATGGCCTTGTCGGTCTTGGCGATGTCGGCGGGGTCGCCGGACAGGGCGGCCCAGCGGAAGGGGCCCTTGCCCTCGCAGAACAGGGGGCGGATGTAGGCGGGGACGAAGCCGGGGAAGGCGAAGGCGCGGTCGTATCCGGCCAGCTGGGCCTCGCCGCGGATGGAGTTGCCGTAGTCGAAGACCTCGGCTCCGGCGTCCATGAAGCCGACCATGGCCTCGACGTGCCGGGCCATCGACTCGCGGGCCTTCTGGGTGAAGCCGGCCGGGTCCTTCGCCGCGGCGTCGGCCATGTCCTCGAAGGCGACGCCGACCGGCAGGTAGGCCAGCGGGTCGTGGGCCGAGGTCTGGTCGGTGACGATGTCGATGGGCGCGCTCATGGCGAGGAGCTGGGGCACCAGCTCGGCGGCGTTGCCGAGGACGCCGATGGACAGCGGCTTGCGCTGGTCGCGGGCCTCGGTGGCGAGCTGGAGGGCGTGCTCCAGGCTGTCGGCCCTGACGTCGAGGTAGCGGTGCTCGATGCGGCGCTCGATGGCGCGCGGGTCGCAGTCGACGCAGATCGCGACGCCGTCGTTCATGGTGACTGCGAGGGGCTGGGCGCCGCCCATGCCGCCGAGTCCGGCGGTGAGGGTGATCGTCCCGGCGAGGGTGCCGCCGAACTTCTTCGCGGCGACGGCGGCGAAGGTCTCGTAGGTGCCCTGGAGGATGCCCTGGGTGCCGATGTAGATCCAGGAGCCGGCGGTCATCTGGCCGTACATGGTCAGGCCGAGGGCCTCCAGGCGGCGGAACTCCTCCCAGTTGGCCCAGTCGCCGACGAGGTTGGAGTTGGCGATCAGGACGCGCGGGGCCCACTCGTGGGTCTGCATGACGCCGACCGGGCGGCCGGACTGGACCAGCATGGTCTCGTCCTGCTTGAGGGTCCTCAGCGTGCGCACCATCGCGTCGAAGGAGCGCCAGTCGCGGGCAGCCTTGCCGGTGCCGCCGTAGACGACGAGCTTGTCGGGGTGCTCGGCGACCTCGGGGTCCAGGTTGTTCTGGAGCATGCGCAGGGCGGCCTCCTGCTGCCATCCCAGGGCGCTCAGTTCCGTACCGCGCGGCGCTCGGACACCACCAGGGGGCGGCCCGTAGGACCTCGTCTGAGGGTGGCCGAGGGAGACGGGCGGGCGGGGTCCTGACATGGTCTGCCTCCTTGGGCTTGCTCCCAGCGGAATGTTTCTGCCGTTATTCACATCCTGAACCTCTGAATAGAGCTAGTCAATACATCGGCCCCCCGGCGTGGCCGCGCCGGGGGTGTTTGGCTGGATGTATGAACCCAGGCACCGGCGGGGCAGGGATTCCGGGGCACGGCGACAGAGCGGGAGCCGGAGACAGCGACAACGACAGCACGGGGGCGAGGTGGCGATGGGCGGTCACGAGGACAGCCAGAGGGCCCCCGGCCGGGACACGCAGGCCACCGGCCGGGACGAACGGGCCTCCAGCCGGGACGAACGGGCCACCGGCGACGAGCCCGGCGTAGACGGCAGGCGAGCCGCCCGGCACGGCGAGCGCGTCACCGGCCGGAACGAAGGGGTCGCCGGCCGGAACGAAGAGGTCACCGGCCCGGACGGACAGACCACCCACCGGAACCGGCCCGGCGACGGCACGCCCGCCACCCACCCCGAACAGGCCACCCACCGCGATCGGCCCAGCGGCGAGCCGCCCACCCGCCGGAACGAGCAGGCCGCCGACCGAGACGCACGAACCACCCACCGGGACCGGCCCGGCGGCCAGGAGCCGGCCACCCGCCGGGGCGCGCCCGGCATCGACGGCGAACCGGCCGCCCGGCGCGACGGACGGGCCACCCGCCCGGAGCGGCCCGGCGTGGACGGCGGGTGGGGTGGCCGACGGGACGACGAGGAGCAGACCGGCCCGCCCCTGGAGCAGCGCGCGGCCCGGCGTGACGACGACGAGCGGGGCGCCGGACCGGACGAGGGGCGTGCGGCACGGCGGGACCGGGCCGTGCGGGCCGTCGTGGAGCAGGGGCTGCTGGGGCCCGGCTCACCCCTGGTGGCGCTGCTGGACGTCGTCGGGATCAGGGAGTCGGTGGCCGAGTTGCGCAGGGCCTTCGACGCGGTCGTCGCGCCGGGGACGCCCGTGCTGCACGCCTTCGCGGTGAAGGCCACCCCGCTGGTGCCGGTGCTGCGGCTGCTGCACACGGAGGGCATGGGCGCGGAGGTGGCGAGCCCCGGCGAGCTGGCGCTGGCCCGTGCGGCCGGGATACCGCCCCGGCGGATGGTGCTGGACTCCCCCGCCAAGACCCCGGCCGAGCTGCGCGAGGCGCTCGCACTCGGCATCGCGGTCAACGCCGACAACCCGCAGGAACTGGACCGTGTCGACGCCCTGATGCGCTCCGCGCCCAGCCGCTCCCCTCTCGGCATCCGGGTCAACCCGCAGGTCGGCGCGGGGGCGATCGAGGCGCTGTCCACGGCGACGGCCACCTCGAAGTTCGGCGTGGCGCTGCGTGACGAGGGCGCCCGCGACTGGCTGATCCGCACCTGCCGGGAGCGGCCCTGGCTGACCCGGCTGCACACGCACACCGGGTCGCAGGGCATCCCGCTGTCCCTGATGGCCGAGGGCGTGGCGGAGACGTACGGCCTGGCGGAGGAGATCAACCACGTGCTCGGGCGGCGGCAGATCGACACCATCGACATCGGCGGCGGCCTGCCGGTGAACTTCGCCTCCGACGCGACGACGCCGACCTACGCGCAGTACGCCCGGCTGCTGCGCGAGGTGGTTCCCGGTCTGTTCGACGGGCGCTACGGGCTGGTCACCGAGTTCGGGCGTTCGCTGCTCGCCAGGCACGGCACGATCCTGGCCCGCGTGGAGTACACCAAGTCCGCGGGCGGGCGGCCCGTCGCCGTGACGCACGCGGGCGTGCAGGTGGCGACCCGCACGGTCTACGCCCCCGGTTCCTGGCCCCTGCGGATCGCCGCGTACGACGCCGAGGGCCGCCCGAAGGAGGGCCCCGCGCTCGTCCAGGACGTGGCCGGACCGGCCTGCTTCGCGGGCGACCTGCTGGCCGGCGGCCATGCCCTGCCCCGGCTGGAGCAGGGCGACTTCGCGGCGGCCCTGGACACGGGCGCGTACTACTTCGCCCACCACTACGGCTACAACTCCCTGGCACGCCCGGCGGTCTACGGCTTCGCGCCGGGCGGCTCGGGTTCCGTGGCCTTCGCGACCGTACGCGAGGCGCAGACGCTCGCGGAGATCGTGGCGGAGTCGGGAGGGGCGCACGCGGACGCGCTGACCATGGGGTTCACATCCGTGCGCCGTTGACGCACCCCAGTGGCCAGGGTGTTCAACAGGCATGAACACATGCCCAGTTGACCCACCCTAGTCCTCTCGCCGCATGTTCCACCGGAAAATGCCGGAACCCTCACTGCTGTCGCACACGGTGCGTAGCGTCTCCCTCACTCAGCCGGACGGGGTGGGAGGGGAGCCGGGGTGCCCGGAATCGACGAATGTCTGCTGGAGGCCATGCGCCTGCCCGGCGCCAAGGGAGCCTCGCTGGTCGACTGGACGAGCGGGCTCGCCCTGGGCACGGTCGGGGAGTTCCCCGGCGGTGACCACGAGGCGGCCGCCGCCGAGGCGGCCGAGGTCGCCCGGCTGGCCGCCGAACAGCGGGCGTTCGCGCCCGAGAACGAACAGGACGACGAGGACGAGGCCGGCCCTCCGGTCGAGGACCTGATCATCAGCAACCGGGACAGCTACCACCTGCTGCGGTTCCTGCGGACGTCCTTCGACAGCAGCGTGTTCCTGCACGTGTGGCTCGGCCGCGCGGACGGAAACCTCGCGCTGGCCCGGATCCGGCTGGGCGAGATGGCCGGACGGCTGGAGCTGGGATGACCGTGAAGGAAGCTGCCCGGCCGGCTCCGCTGCCGGTGCGAGAGGGATCCGCCCGGCGGCAGGCCGGCGGGCTGTCCCCGATGCTGACCCGGCTGGCGGCGGAGCGGGCCACCGGGACCCTGGAGCGCGAGCACGGCTCCCTGCACCTGGCCGACGGGCAGGTCGTGCACGCCGAGAGCCCGTTCGCCCCCGGCCTCGGGGTGCTGCTCCCGGCCCACGGCACGCTGGAGGCGGAGGTCTGGCGGGCGGCGGTCGAACGGGCCGACGAACACCACGGCGCCGCCGGGCTGCTGCTGGAGGCGGGGTGTCTGGGCCGGGGCGCGCTGGAGGTGTGCCACACCGGCACGCTGTTCGACGCGGGGTACTTCGCGCTCTGCCCGAGCCGCTCCCCGGGCCGCTTCCGCTACGGCACCGGGCACTGGCTCGGGACCGTACGGCCGGTGTCGGTGGCGGCGCTGGAGCGCGAGACGCTGCGCCGCCGCTCGCTGCTGGAGAGCCTGTGGCCCGATCCGCGGGCCGACAGCGCTCCCCTGCTGCGCGCGGACACGGCCGGACCGGGGGCCGGCGCCACCGCGCGGCAGCGCGCGGTGCTGGACCTGGTGGACGGGGTGCGCACCGCGCCGCAGATCGCCCACGAGCTGGGGCGGCACACCTTCCACACCCTGGTGGACGTGCGCCGGCTCGCCGCGTTCGGCCTGATCACCGCGGGTGTCCCGCCACCCGCCCCCGACCCCCGGCAGAGCCTGGCCCTGCCCCCTACCGACGACCCCGACATCACCCTGCTGAAAAGGCTCAGGGATGCGCTGGAGGCCCTTTGAGCGGCAGCGACCGCTCGGCGAGAGGAGAGACCTGATGGCCGCCGAGGCCGAGATACTCGACGAGCTGCGGCGGCTGCGCGCCCGGATGCCGCAACTGACCGGCGTGCTCGCGGCGAGTGTGGACGGACTCGTCCTCGCCCACGACACACCCGGCGTGGAGCCGGAGGGCGTGGCCGCGCTGACAGCCGCCGCCCTGGGCGTCGCCGTGCGCACCGCAGACGCCACCGGGCGGGGCGACCTGCGCGAACTGCTCGTGCGCGGCCGCTACGGCTATATCGCCACCTACGCGGCGGGCGACACCGCCGTACTGACCCTGCTCGCCCCGGACGGGGTGAGCGTGGGCCGGCTGCATCTGGAGGGCCGCCGGTCGGGCGCGCACATCGGCGACCTCGTCGCCGCCGCCGTCGCACCGCCCGCCCGGCCCGCCCCACGGACCACCGCGAGGTCCACCGCCCGGCTCCCGACCCGGCCCGCGCCGACCCGCACCACGACCACCACCGACTCCGCAAGTACCACGGACCGTTGAGAGGAACCACGTCATGGCCAACACCGAGACCGCGCTGAAGGAAGCCCTCGCCTCCATCGAGGGCGCGACCGGCGTCGCGCTCGTCGACTACACCAGCGGAATGGCGCTCGGCACCATGGGCGGCAGCAAGAGCTTCGACCTGAACGTCGCCGCCGCCGGCAACACGGACGTGATCCGCGCCAAGATGCGCACGATGGAACACCTGGGCCTCAAGGCCGAGATCGAGGACATCCTGATCACCCTGTCCGACCAGTACCACCTGATCCGGCTGCTCAGCGGCCGCGCCGGCAACGGCCTGTTCCTCTACCTCGTGCTGGACGCCAAGCGGGCCAACCTGGCGATGGCCCGCCACCAGCTGCGCAGGATCGAGGCGACGCTGGAGGTCTGAGCCGGGCTCAGCCCGGCGCCGCGGTACGGCGGCGGGCCCCGCCCGGGGCCGCGTCGCCGGCCGAGACACCGGTGCCGCGGTACGCCTCGACGGCCTTGCCCGCCGGGCCGCCGCCGCGCCCGTCCAGCCAGTCCACCCGCACCCACAGCAGGGTGTCCAGCTCCCGCTCGCGCCGCCCCAGCCAGGCGGCCTTCAGCCACAGCCCGGTCCCGCATCCGGCCAGCAGCATGCCGCCGGCCGCGGGCACCGCGAAGGAGCTCGCGAGCGCGACGAGGAAGGCGAGCGCCGACCACCAGCGGTGGCCATGGCGCCAGTCGCGTGTCGTCACCGCCCGGTCCTGGCGCGTCATGCCGCCCGGCCCGTGCGACGGACCGGGCCAGCGCGTCGTACCGCCGCCGTCGCAGGCGGGTGGCCACGGCCGCCGCCACCAGGAACAGCGCGGCCCCGCCGAGCACCCCGATCCGCCGGCCCGTCAGCCCCGGCACCAGCGCCCCGAGGCCCGCCGCGGGCACCCCGAGCCACCACAGCGGGGCGGCTCCGGCCCGTACGACGACGGCCACCCGGGCCAGTCCCCGACCTCCACCACGCGTCACGTCCGCCTCCTTCTCGCCTCGGCGCAGTCCTGTCGGCGGAGCACGCTAGCGGGCGAAGGTGAGACGAACCTGAGAGGGCGCGGCCCGGCTCTCAGTCGACGAACAGCCCCCGCGCCGCGGCCCTGGCGTCGAACTCCTCCAGCCGGGACTGCGCCTCGGGCAGGTCGTCGCACATCGCCTCCAGCAGCACCCGTCCCAGCAGCATCGGCGCGCAGGCGGTGTCGAAGGCCAGTCCCGTGCCGACGGCGGCCGGCAGCAGCAGGTCGGAGACCTTGGCGACGGGCGCGAAGGCGGAGTCGGCGACGGTCACCACGGTCAGTCCGGCCTGACGGGCGTAGGCGAGGGTGTCGACGACCTCACGGGGGTGGCGGGGCAGCGCGAAGCACAGCAGGGCGCTCGCCCCGGCGCGCACGGCGCCGTCGATCCGGTCGTGGATCATCGTGCCGCCCTCGTCGAGGAGGCGTACGTCGGGATGGACCTTGGCGGCGAAGTAGGCGAAGCCGTAGGCCTGTGCGGCGGCGGCGCGCAGCCCGAGGACGGGCAGCGGGCGGGAGGCGGCGAGCACGCGTCCGGCGCGGGCGACCGGGGCGGGGTCGGCGAGCGCCTCGGCGAGATGCCGCAGATTCTCGATCTCGGCCTCGACGGCCTGCTGGTACTCGTTGGCGACGGCCGTGTCCGCGGGCGGCTCGGCCGGGGCCACCTCGCGCAGATGGCGGCGCAGCGCCGGGTAGCCGTCGAAGCCGAGGGCGACGGCGAAGCGGGTCACGGACGGCTGGCTGACCCCGGCCAGCTCGGCCAGCTCCACGCTGGACAGGAACGGCACGTCGGCGGCACGCCGCACCATGCTGTGCGCGATGCGCCGCTGGGTGGGCGTGAGCCGGTGCCCCTCGAAGAGCGACTGCAGGCGGGCCGCAGGGCTGTCGGTCACGCTCATGACGTGCTCCCCCTCCAGAGGTCCGGACTATTCAGCTGCCAAGAACTCTGCATGTTCCTATGCAGCCGGGCAAGTGCCGTCTCACCTCCAGGCCCCGGCCCGTGCCGTGTCGCCCCCGGGCCGCCCCGCCCCGGGCCGTCTCACCCCCGGGCCGCCCGAGGAACAACCGGGGGGCTAGCCCCACTGCGCCGGGCCCCGCCGGTTCCTACCGTGGAGGGTATGAGCGGAACGCACGAGCGGGACACCGACCTGAAGAAGGAACTCGACGCGACCCTGCACGCCCGCAGGGACCTGGGCGAGGAGTACGAGTCCGCACTGGTCGAGTCGTTCCTGGAGAAGGTCGACCAGCGGATCGACGGCGCGGTGGAGCGCCGGGTGCGGCGGCAGCTCGCCGAGCAGCAGATGGCCTCGGCCCGGGGCCGCCGGACGCCCGGGGACACCGACTCCTGGGGCGAGCGCTACGGATTCGGCATCGTCTCGCTGGTGCTGGCGATCCCGCTGTCCGCGATCGGTGGCGGCATCGCCCACCTGCCCGGCCTGCTGATCGCCTGGGCGGGCATCGTCGGCGTGAACGTGGTGCAGGCGGTACGGGTGAACCCGGGCCTGTTCCGACGCCGCCGCAAGCCGGACCAGAGCGACGCCTGGGAGGACTGACGGTCCACTGGACGAAGTGTCGCCCGCCCTGGGCGGATTGACGTCCCGTCAAGCGACGACAGCCGCAACCGTCGATCGAGCGCCCCCGACGGCGGGCAACCCGGTCCGCGAGATCGGCGCCGGTTCAGGCGCAAAGGGGGGAGAGATCTTGCGCGGGGACCGCCGCACCCCCGTTGCCGGGGGGCGGGACGACGGCGGTCCCCGCGAGGGACGCGGGCCGGGTCAGGCCGGGCGAACGCGTCCGTGGCGTCGGTGGAGGTCCGGGAGCCGCTCCGGAGGTCCTTGACGCCGTTCGGCGTCGGCCGGGGCGGGGAGCCGCTCCCGCCCTGCCGACATCCACTAATGTGCCGGACGCGTGTTAAGCGGGTGCTGCGCGGACGTGACACGCTCGTACCACTTCCGCGAAGCCGTGCCCACGGCAGGACACCACAAGTTCGCCATGGACACAGGCGGTTCATCGGAGGTTCGCCGTCACTTGCCCGTCTTGGCCAGAAAGGCCAGCAGGTCCTGCCGGCTGACCACTCCGGTCGGCTTGCCCTCGACGAGGACGATGGCCGCGTCGGCCTTGCCGAGCACGTTCATCAGGTCGCCGACCGGCTCACCGGAGCCGACCTGCGGCAGCGGGGAGGACATGTGCTGCTCCAGCGCGTCGTCCAGCGAGGCGCGCTTGTTGAACAGGGCGTCCAGCAGCTCGCGTTCGACGACGGAGCCGACGACCTCGGCGGCCATCACGTCGGGGTGACCGGCGCCGGGCTTGACGACCGGCATCTGCGAGACGCCGTACTCGCGCAGCACCTCGATGGCCTGACCGACCGTCTCGTCGGGGTGCATGTGGACGAGGGACGGCATGGCGCCGTGCTCCTTGTCGCTCAGCACGTCGGCGACGCGGGCGCTCGGGCCCTCGTCCTCAAGGAAGCCGTAGTCGGCCATCCACTCGTCGTTGAAGATCTTGCTGAGGTAGCCGCGGCCGCTGTCCGGGAGCAGCACGACCACCACGTCGTCCTCGGTGAGCCGCTCGGCGACCTCCAGCGCGGCCACCACGGCCATGCCGCAGGAGCCGCCCACCAGCAGGCCCTCCTCCTTGGCGAGGCGGCGGGTCATCTGGAAGGAGTCCTTGTCGGACACCGGGACGATCTCGTCGGCGACCGTGCGGTCGTAGGCGGTCGGCCAGAAGTCCTCGCCGACGCCCTCGACGAGGTAGGGGCGGCCGGAGCCGCCGGAGTAGACCGAGCCCTCCGGGTCGGCGCCGATGACCTTGACCTTGCCGTCGCTGACGTCCTTCAGATAGCGGCCGGTGCCGGAGATGGTGCCGCCGGTACCGACGCCCGCCACGAAGTGGGTGATCTTCCCCTCGGTCTGCTCCCAGAGCTCGGGACCGGTCGAGTAGTAGTGCGAGGCAGGGTTGTTGGGGTTGGAGTACTGGTCGGGCTTCCACGCGCCGGGCGTCTCACGCACGAGACGGTCGGAGACGTTGTAGTAGGAGTCCGGGTGCTCCGGGTCCACTGCGGTCGGGCACACGACCACCTCCGCCCCGTAGGCGCGCAGCACGTTGATCTTGTCGGTGCTCACCTTGTCGGGGCACACGAAGATGCACTTGTAGCCCTTCTGCTGGGCCACGATGGCCAGGCCCACGCCCGTGTTGCCGCTGGTCGGCTCGACGATCGTGCCGCCGGGCTTGAGCTCGCCGCTCTGTTCGGCCGCCTCGATCATGCGCAGGGCGATGCGGTCCTTCACCGATCCGCCGGGGTTGAAGTACTCCACCTTGGCAAGGACGGTCGCCTTGATGCCCTGGGTCACGCTGTTGAGCCTCAGCAGCGGGGTGTTGCCGACGAGGCTGATCATCGAGTCGTGGAATTGCACCGTTGTCTCCGGATGCTGCAAAAAGATGTGGTCGTGATGGTTCCGCCAGCCTACGGCCCCGAGGGGTCGTTCACTCCCTGTTGAGATTGACCGACGGTCCGTACGGGGCAAGGAGTGGTTGTACGGGTACGAGGAGGTGGCGGCAACGCATGACCAGGATGTCGAGGGCGAGAGTGGCCCGGCGCATCGCGGCCGGCGCCGCGTACGGCGGCGGCGGGGCGGGGCTGGCGGGCGTGGCCGTGGTGGGGTTACTGCTGGCGGAGATGCGGCTGGCGAAACGGCATGTGGGCAACGGCGTGAGTCCACAGGTGCCGAACGCGCAGGGCGTGTACGGCATCTCGTACGCGGTGCGCGGTGAGCCTCCGCTGCGGCTGACGATGCTGGGCGACTCCACGGCCGCGGGGCAGGGCGTGCACCGCGCCGGGCAGACTCCGGGCGCGCTGCTGGCGTCCGGGCTCGCCGCGGTCGCCGAACGGCCGGTGAGGCTGCGCAACGTCGCGCTGCCGGGCGCCCGCTCCGACGACCTGGAGCGGCAGGTGGCGCTCGCCCTGGCCGACCAGGACCGGGTCCCGGACGTCTGCGTGATCATGATCGGCGCGAACGACGTCACCCACCGCATGCCGCCCACCCGCTCGGTGCGCTGTCTGTCCACGGCGGTACGGCGACTGCGTACGGCCGGCGCGGAGGTGGTGGTCGGCACCTGTCCCGACCTGGGCACGATCGAGCCGGTGCAGCAGCCGCTGCGCTGGCTGGCCAAGCGCGCCTCACGGCAGCTCGCGGCCGCCCAGACGATCGGCGTGGTCGAGCAGGGCGGCCGCACGGTGTCGCTCGGCGACCTGCTGGGCCCGGAGTTCGCGGCCAACCCGCGCGAGCTGTTCGGCCCCGACAACTACCACCCCTCCGCCGAGGGGTACGCCACCGCCGCGATGGCGGTGCTGCCGACGGTCTGCGCGGCCCTCGCCCTGTGGCCGACCGAGGACGAGCGTCCGGACCTGTCGCGCAACGAGGGCTTCCTGCCGGTGGCCCGCGCCGCGGCCGAGGCGGCGTCGGAGGCCGGCACGGAGGTCGCCGCGGCCATGCCGACCGGCCCGCGCGGCCCGTGGGCCCTGCTCAAGCGCCGCCGCAGGCGCCGGGTGCAGGAGCCGGAGCCCGCACCGACGCCGGCGCCGGTGAACCCTTCGTAGAAGGGCGGGCGACAGCACCTGAGGCCCGCGCGAAACCGCGCGTCCGACCACACCGAGCCCGCGGGCCGCACGACCCGCGGCCCCCGCCACAGACGGGCGCCTCCGTGCGTACACGCCCCGTTCACCCCCCGACGGCCGCGGCGTAACCGACGGCGGCGATGGTGATCGCCTTCAATGTCATGCTGCTGTCAGGAGTCCGTGGCCGCGATGGAAAAGCCGCTTCCGAGACCCGCCGCCCCCGCGCCGGACAAGGCGCGGGACCCCTGGTGGGACAACACCCGGTTCGTGTCGGCCGCGCTGATCGTGGTCCTGCACACAATCGGCAGCCTCATCAGCCGCTACGACGGTCTCGGCATCTACCACGTCGGCACCTGGGCCTTCCGTGTGCCGCTGTTCGTCGTGCTGGCCGGGGTGTTCAGCAGCGGCGACCCGCTCGGTCCACGCCGTCTGCGCACCCTGCTGCAGAGCATCGTGGTGCCCGCCCTGATCTTCAGCCTGCTGTACTCGCTGGAGGTCAAGGCGCTCGGCGGTGCGTTCACGCTGCACATCACACAACTGCCGTGGACGCTGTGGTTCCTGATGTCCCTGTTCTTCTGGCGTCTGCTGCTGCCGCTGGTGGTGCAGCTGCGGCACCCCCTGCTGGTCACCACGGCGGTGTCGCTGGCGGTCGGCTACGTGGACACCTTCGGCATGGAGTTCTCGGCCAGTCGGACCCTGGTCTACATGCCGCTGTTCTACCTGGGCTGGAGCCTGGGGCAAGGCATGCTCAAGGAGTGGTTCGAGGCCCGGTGGAGCCTGCCGGTGGCGGTCGCGGGCATCGCCGCCTCGTTCACGGTGGGCCTGCTGTGGCACGAGGACGTCTCCGGCACCTGGCTGTCCATGCGTCACCCCTACACCGCCGCCACCGACACCCCGTTGGGCCTGGAGGGCGCCTGGGTGGTCCGGCTGGCGGTACTGGCCGGCGCGGCGGGGCTGGTGCTGTGCCTGCTGCGGCTGATGCCCAGGCGGCGGCTGCCGTTCGTCTCGCTGCTCGGCTCGGGCGGCTTCACCATCTACCTGCTGCATCCGCTGGTCCTGCTGCCGCTGCGGGAGAAGGGGCTCATCGCGCGGGCCGACACCCGGCTGGAGTTGCTCGGGCTGATGGCGGGCGGGGTCCTGCTCGCGGCGGTGCTCGGCTCGCCGTGGGTGCGCAGGCTGGTCCAGCCGCTGACCCGGCCGCCGATCGGCCGGCTGTTCGCGCCGCTGGCCGCCTCGGCACCCCAGCCCGCGCCCGCCCCGGCGCTGTCCGACGACACAATGGCCCTAAGCAAGCGCTTGGAAAAGAGGCCCTCATCACACGGCGATTCCGGTGACCGGCAGCCTACGTACCGGTAATTTCGCCCGGGTAGCCCATCCGACGTCGTCTGGAGCCGTGATGCCCGAAGCCGTGATCGTCTCTGCCGCCCGCTCCCCCATCGGCCGCGCCTTCAAGGGCTCCCTGAAAGACCTGCGCCCGGACGACCTCACCGCCACGATCATCCAGGCCGCCCTCGCCAAGGTCCCCGAGCTGGACCCCCGCGACATCGACGACCTGATGCTCGGCTGCGGCCTGCCCGGCGGCGAACAGGGCAACAACCTGGGCCGGATCGTCGCGGTGCAGATGGGCATGGACCACCTGCCGGGCTGCACGATCACCCGCTACTGCTCCTCCTCGCTGCAGACCTCCCGCATGGCCCTGCACGCCATCAAGGCCGGCGAGGGCGACGTCTTCATCTCGGCCGGTGTCGAGGTGGTCTCCAGCTTCGCCAAGGGCAACTCCGACAGCCTGCCCGACACACACAACCCGTTCTTCGCCGAGGCCGAGGCCCGCACCGAGGCCGTCGCCGCGTCGACCGGCTCCACCTGGCACGACCCGCGCGAGGACGGCCTGGTGCCGGACGCCTACATCGCGATGGGCCAGACCGCGGAGAACCTCGCCCGCCTCAAGGGCATCACCCGCGCGGACATGGACGAGTTCGGCGTCCGCTCGCAGAACCTCGCCGAGGAAGCCATCAAGAACGGCTTCTGGGAGCGCGAGATCACGCCGGTGACCCTCCCCGACGGCACGGTCGTAGCCAAGGACGACGGCCCCCGCGCGGGAGTCACCGTGGAGGGCGTCTCCGGTCTGAAGCCGGTCTTCCGCCCCGACGGACTGGTCACCGCCGCCAACTGCTGCCCACTGAACGACGGTGCCGCCGCCCTGGTGATCATGTCCGACACCAAGGCCCGCGAGCTGGGCCTGACCCCGCTCGCCCGCATCGTCTCCACCGGCGTCTCAGGCCTCTCCCCGGAGATCATGGGCCTCGGTCCGATCGAGGCCTCCAAGCAGGCCCTCTCCCGCGCCGGCCTGACGGTCGACGACATCGACCTGGTCGAGATCAACGAGGCGTTCGCCGCCCAGGTGATCCCCTCCTACCGCGACCTCGGCATCGACCTCGGCAAGGTCAACGTCAACGGCGGCGCCATCGCCGTCGGCCACCCCTTCGGCATGACCGGCGCCCGCATCACCGGCACACTGATCAACTCCCTCCAGTTCCACGACAAGCAGTTCGGCCTGGAGACCATGTGCGTCGGCGGCGGCCAGGGCATGGCGATGGTCATCGAGCGCCTGAGCTGACCGACTTGGGGTGACCGCGAAGGCACCCAGCGTCACGCTACGACCCGGAGTCCGAGAACCCCTCGGACTCCGGGCCGTTTTGTGATCCAATCTCCCTCAGGATGTGACCTTTCTCCCTCCAGAAAAGGAAACTCACAGCTCAGAGCCGTTTCGTACCAGGCCCCGGACTCAAAGACCTGTCCGTTTCGTGATGTTACGCACTGACAGCTGCTTAGTCCGCCCTTCAAGCTGTTGTAGGAAGTCGGGGGTCGACTTTGAACCGGGAGTACGTCAGTGAGCGCCATGCCGATCGCCTTGCTGGTCACCACGGCCGCCTCGGGTGCCGTGGGCGTCGCCGTCCTGCGCAGCCTCGCCGGGCTGCGTCGTCAGGTCGCCGCCCTGCGCACCGAGCTCGCTGAGGGCCGCGCCTCGGTGCGCGCCCTCGTGCCCGCTGCCCGCGGCAACGCCGACGCCGACGAGATACGCGCCGCCGTCGCCGAGGCCCTGGCCGAGGAGCGCGAGCGCGAGCTGGCCGAGGCCCGTGCCTTCTGGGCCGCCCAGGAGGCCCGTGACGCCTCCGACGCGCCCTCGCTGCTGGGTCTGGCCGACAACGATCTGTTCCTGCCCCGCCAGTCCGACTTCGTGGGCCTGGAGCCGCTGGAGCCGGTGACCGAGCCGGGCGCCGAGGCCGACGAGTTCGCCGGGGAGTCCCCCGAACTGTCCGCGGCCCGCCGCCGTCACCCCTCCCACCCGGACTTCGTCCCGGTGGCCTCGCCCGTCGTCAACGACCACGAGCGCACCCTCACCACCCTGGAGGACCTCGCCGCCTCCGAGACCGAACTGACCGACGTCCGCCCGGGGCCGCTCGGCACCCTCGACGTCTACGTCTTCGCCGACGGCACGACCCTGTGCATGACCCCGGGTCACCGGGAGACCGCGGAGCGTCTCGCCTCGGCCCTGGGTGCCGGCGAGAAGCCCCATCTCCTGGGCGGCTCGGGCATCTCGGGCGCCTACACGCTCACGTTCGTGTGCGGCGAGGAGAACGTCTACGTCCTGGCCGACCGGGTCATAGCGTCCCTCTGAGGGCGCCGGTCACCGTGCGTCTCCCTGAGGGGCATCGGTCACCGCGCGCGTCCCCCTGAGGGCGCCCCGGTCACCGCGCGCGTCCCGCGGAGGGCGTCCCGCCGGCAGCGCACAGGCCCCGGCAACGAGCGGCCGCCGACGCTCAGATTCCGGCCCGCCCCTGCGCCTCCTCGACCATCCGCACGGCCGAGGCGACCTCGCCTTCGGTGCGCAGCACCACCGCGAGATCCCGCGCGGCCACCGTCACCTGGTCCGCGGCGGCGAACATCCCCGCGTCCGGCATCTCCCGGGGCTCAAGCCCCTCCAGTTCCTGCGCCCACCGGGCCAGGGACCTCGCCAACTGCAAAGCCTCCGTGGCACCGCTGCGCTGCAACCTGCTCTGCGGCGCCGCCCTGAGCCGGTCGGCGAAGTGATCCACGGCCTGGATGAGCCCCGTTGTATCAACCACCCCGCGAGAGTACGCGCCGCGACGGGACAGTCGCCAATACGCGAGCGCACTGTTGCCAATACGCGAACGCTCAGGCACGGTGACCTGAAGGACCGGCTTACATCCCCTGCATCCGGAGGCGCCGATGTCCCACGTCCTCTCCGAGGAGACCCACCGCAATATGCTCGCCCGCATCCCCCACTGCACCGGTCGTGAGGTCTCCGACTGGCTGCGCACCGTCGAAGAAGGCCCCTCCCTCTTCCGCTTCGAGGAGAAGGTCAGCTGGCTGCGCCACGAGTACAACCTCGCGTACGGCCACGCCAAGGCGATCGTCCATGAGTACGACCTGAGGAGGGCCGCGCGCAAACTGCTCTGAGCGCGCAGGACGGACAGTACCGACCCCAGACGGCACGAGACGGCAAAGGGCCCCGGGATCAACCCGGGGCCCTTTCACGCGATCAGGTGCTCAGCGGCACCGGCGATCAGTCGTCACCGCTGAAGATGGCGACCAGGCGCAGCATCTCGACGTAGATCCACACCAGGGTCATGGTCAGACCGAACGCGGCCAGCCAGGACTCCTCGCGCGGCGCGCCGTAGGCGATGCCGTCCTCGATCTGCTTGAAGTCGAGCGTCAGGAAGAAGGCGCCGAGCACGATGGCGATGATGCCGACGATCGCACCGAGCGGGCCGAAGCTGCGCAGTCCGCCGTCCTCGGCGACACCGAAGGCGACCAGCAGCAGGTTGACCGCCATGACCAGGATGAAGGCCAGGGCGATCGCCATGCCGATGCGGGCGTAGCGAGCGGTGACCCGGACCCAGCCGGCCTTGTAGACGACGAGCGTCGCGGCCGAGACGGCCATGGTGCCGAGCACCGCCTGGAAGGGCGCGCCGGACCAGACGCTGTTGTACATCTCGCTGATCACGCCGAGGAAGACGCCCTCGAAGGCGGCGTACGACAGGATCAGCGCGGGCGACGCCTTGCGCTTGAAGGACTGCACCATCGCCAGCACGAACGCGATGATCGCGGCGCCGATCGCGAGGCCGTAGCTGGTCGACGACACCGGCAGCAGGACCCACGCGAGCACGGCGCCGATCGTGACGGTGCCGAGCGTGAGGGCCGAGCGCATGACGACGTCGTCCATCGTCATCCGGCCGGTGGTGGACGGGGCCTGCGGCGGGGTGCCGTACTGCAGGTCCTGCTGCGCGTAAGGGTTCTGTGCGTAGGGGTTGCCGCCCGCCGGCTGGGCGTACGGGTTGCCCTGCGTGCCGACAGCCCCGGCCTGCGGCGCGGTGTTGAAGCCCGCGTGGCCGTTGTCGCGGCTGAACCCCCGTCGCGAGAAGACCGGGTTGCTGCTCCTCATTTCACTCCTCCATGGCCGCGCTGCGCGGCCTTGGCTCAAGAGTAATGGAAAGGCAAAGGGAAGACCCTAGTGCCTGGGGAGGATCTTTCCCCTGCCGTGCTGCGCAACACGCTACGCGGCCCGGTGATTCCCACCACTGCCTGGGCGCAGTCATGACGAACCCGGTACACATCCGGAACCGGCCGGAGACCGTCTGCCCGGCCGCGGGGAGGAGCGCCCGCGGCGACCGGACGACGCACCCCGTCGCAGCGGCCTGACGACGCACCCTGTCGCGGGGGCGGGACGACTCCCGGCCCGGGAGCGGATCGCACCCCCGACCCCGGAGTGGGTCGCCCCCGACCCCGAGGCGTTCGAGGCAGTAGAACGAAGGTTCGTTCTCGGGGGTGGAACAACGTCGGAGGTGCCCGGAACCGGACTCGAACCGGTACGCCCGCGAGGGGCAGCGAGGTTTAAGCTCGCCGTGTCTGCATTCCACCATCCGGGCAGGCCATTGGGCTCCGCTTCGAGGTTCGAGCCTATCGGGAGGCGTCCCCCGAACAGCGGGCGTACGACCCGATGTTGTCTTATTTTATTGACGTCTGAGGGGGCATCAGACCACGATACGGGCCATCCGCACTTGCCAATAGCCTTGCGTGCGGCAAGGTGCCACGCATGCGGAATGACGGAATTTCACCGTCTCGGCCGGTGGAGTCTGTGAGGTCCGGACCGTCACTCCGTCAGGAGCCCGTCGGAACTCCGTCCGGACCCCGTTCACCCTCCGGTTGCTCTGGACCGGAACCTGAGTGGATCTCGCGCCGAGTCCGCGACCGCTTCTGTGGCGGCTCTTGAGTAGGGGTCGACCCTCATCCCCAGGTATGACAGCCGGGCGCCCGGTGCGACCGCAGACTGCCCCCGGAACCGGAACAGCGGCTGACTACACACGCCGCCCGCGCCGAGACGATGGACACGTCCTTCGAAATCCCGTCCCGACAGGAGCGCCTTCCCGTGACCACGACCCCCCTCGCCGGCCGCGCCACCGCGGTGGCCGCACGTGCCACGGAGCTGTCGAAGATCTACGGACAGGGCGAGACCCAGGTGGTCGCCCTGGACCGGGTCTCCGTCGAGTTCCACCAGGCCCAGTTCACCGCGATCATGGGCCCCTCGGGGTCCGGCAAGTCCACGCTGATGCACTGCGTGGCCGGCCTCGACACCTTCTCCTCGGGCTCGGTGCGCATCGGCGACACCGAACTGGGCTCCCTGAAGGACAAGCAGCTCACCAAGTTGCGCCGCGACAAGATCGGCTTCATCTTCCAGGCGTTCAACCTGCTGCCCACGCTGACCGCCCTGGAGAACATCACGCTCCCCATGGACATCGCCGGCCGCAAGCCGGACAAGCAGTGGCTGGACACCGTCATCGAGATGGTCGGCCTGTCCGGGCGGCTCAGCCACCGGCCCTCGCAGCTCTCCGGCGGCCAGCAGCAGCGCGTCGCGGTCGCCCGCGCGCTCGCCTCCCGGCCCGACATCGTCTTCGGCGACGAGCCCACCGGAAACCTCGACTCCCGCTCCGGCGCCGAGGTGCTCGGCTTCCTGCGCAACTCCGTGCGAGAGCTGGGCCAGACGGTCGTGATGGTCACCCACGACCCGGTCGCCGCCGGGTACGCCGACCGCGTGGTCTTCCTCGCCGACGGACGCATCGTGGACGAGATGTACGACCCGAGCGCCGACACGGTCCTGGACCGCATGAAGGCCTTCGACGCGAAGGGCCGCACCTCCTGATGTTCCGCACCGCCCTGCGCAACGTACTCGCGCACAAGGCCCGGCTCCTGATGACCGTGCTCGCCGTGATGCTCGGCGTCGCCTTCGTCTCCGGGACCCTGGTGTTCACCAACTCCCTTTCCGACGCCCTGCAGAACAGCTCCGCCAAGGGCTACGACCAGGTCGACGTGGCCGTCGAACCCGAGCACCGGGCGGCCTTCGGCGACCGCGTCGGCGAGACGCCCCGGCTGACCGAGGCGCTGCTCGACACCAGCGCCGACGTCCCCGGCGCCGCCTCCGCGACCGGTGTCGTCACCGGCTTCACCGCCATCGCCGACAAGGACGGCAAGCTGGTCGGCGGCGGCTTCCAGTCCCAGGGCGGCAACTACTGGGACGTCTCGGGCAAGGCCGATCCGCGCTACCCGCTGACCGAGGGCCGCGCCCCGCATGGCGCGGGCGAGGTGCTGCTCGACTCCCGGACGGCCGACCGCGCCGGCTACCGCGTCGGCGACACCGTACGGCTCTCCGTCGACGGCCCCGTGCTCACGCCGAAGGTCACCGGCATCTTCACCACCGACGACGGCAACGTCGCCGCGGGTGGCAGCCTCGCCCTGTTCGACACCGCCACCGCCCAGCGGCTGTTCGGCAAGCCCGGCACCTACGACCAGATCGACGTCAGGGCCGCCGCCGGCACTTCCCAGGCCGCGCTGAAATCCGCCCTCGACAAGGCCCTGCCCGAGAACCTCGTGGAGACCACCACCGCGCGGCAACTCGCCGACGACCAGGCGGAGATGATCTCCGCCTCGATGAGCGGCCTGAAGCAGGCTCTGCTGGTCTTCGCGGGGATCGCCCTGTTCGTCGGCACGTTCATCATCGCCAACACCTTCACCATGCTGGTCGCCCAGCGCACCAAGGAACTGGCGCTCATGCGCGCGGTCGGCGCCTCGCGCCGGCAGGTCACACGGTCGGTGCTGATCGAGGCGTTCGTGGTCGGCACGGTCGCCGGGGTGACCGGACTTCTCGCGGGCATCGGGATCGGCGCCGGGCTGCGCGCGCTGATGGGCACCCTCGGCGCGACCGTCCCCGACGGCCCGCTGGTCGTCTCCCCCGGCACGGTCGCCACCGCCCTCGCGGTCGGTGTCGTGATCACCATGCTGGCCGCGTGGCTGCCCGGCCGCCGGGCCGCGAAGATCCCGCCGGTGGCGGCGATGAGCAGCGTGCACGCGAAGGCGACGGCCAGGTCGCTGGTGCTGCGCAACACCCTCGGCGCGCTGTTCTCCGCGGCCGGTGCGGCCATCGTGCTGGCCGCGACGACGATGGACGGCTCCGACGGCCAGGCCCCGATGGGCCTCGGCGCGGTCCTGCTCATCATCGGCGTGTTCATCCTGACCCCGCTGCTGTCCCGCCCGCTGATCGCGGCCTCGGCCCCGCTGCTGCGCGTGTTCGGCGTCTCCGGCAAGCTGGCCCGGCAGAACTCGGTGCGCAACCCGCGCCGTACGGCCGCCACCGCGTCGGCGCTGATGATCGGCCTGACCCTGATCACCGGCATGACGGTGATGGCGGGCAGCCTGCAGAAGTCGATCGACGAGATGGCCTCGTCCTCCCTGAGGGCCGACTACGTCGTCACCATGGCCAACGGCAACGACATGGCCCCGGACGTCGAGCAGCGGCTGAAGAAGGTGGAGGGCGTCAGCACCACCAGCCCGATGCGCAACTCCCCCTCCCGTATCGACGGCGAGACGGAGTTCCTGACCGGCGTCACCGGCTCCGCCATCGGCTCGCTCACCGACCTCACCGTCGACAGCGGCTCCTTCACGGTCGCGGGAACCAAGGTCGTCGTCGACGACCTGACGGCCGAGTCGCGCGGCTGGCGGGCCGGTTCGGCCCTCACCGTGGCCTTCGAGGACGGCGCCCGGCAGCGGCTGACCGTGGCCGGCGTCTACCAGGGCAACGACATGATCAGCGGCATCCTGGTGGACAACGCCGCGCTCGCCCCGCACCAGGACGAGCCGCGTGACATGACGGTCATGGTCAAGACGTCCGACGGCACCTCGGAGGCCGTCAAGGACCGCCTGGAGAAGGCCCTCGGCTCCAATCCGGCGATCCGCGTCCAGGACAAGCAGGACATCTCCAACGAGATCGCGAAGATGTTCACGCTGATCCTGAACATGGTCTACGGCCTGCTGGCCATGGCTGTGATCGTGGCGGTCCTCGGGGTCATCAACACCCTGGCGATGTCGGTGTTCGAGCGCTCCCAGGAGATCGGGATGCTCCGGGCGATCGGCCTGGACCGCCGCAGCGTGAAGCGGATGGTCCGGCTGGAGTCGCTGGTGATCTCCCTTTTCGGCGGTGTGCTCGGCATCGGTCTGGGCGTGTTCTTCGGCTGGGCGGCCGGTGAGCTGCTGGGCACGCGGATGGCGACGTACGAACTGGTCCTGCCCTGGGGCCGGATGGGCCTGTTCCTGCTGCTGGCCGGGGTGGTCGGGGTGCTGGCCGCACTGTGGCCGGCCCGCCGCGCGGCCCGCCTGAACATGCTGACGGCCATCAAGTCCGAGTAGGCGCAGCCGCGTACGAGGGGCCCCGCCCGGGGTGACGGGCGGGGCCCCTTCGGCGTACGGCCGTCAGTGCCAGGTGCGCGGGCGCAGCGGCATCCCGGAGCCTCCCGGCTCGGGGGTGCGCACTGCGAGCACCTGGTTGACGCCGATGCGGTTGTGCTCGAAGGCGAGCGCGCAGGCGGCCATGTAGAGCAGCCAGACGCGGGCCCGGCCGGGTCCGGCGAGCCGCGCGGCCTGTTCCCGGCCGGCCTCCAGGTTCGTCACCCAGCGGCGCAGGGTGAGGGCGTAGTGCTCGCGCAGCGACTCCACGTCGCGGACCTCGAAGCCGGCCCGCTCCAGGAGTGTGACGGTGGTGCCGACGGGCTGGAGTTCACCGTCGGGGAAGACGTACGCGTCGATGAAGGCGTCGACGTGGTAGGCCGTCTCGTCGCTGTGCGGGCGGCGGGCGATCTGGTGGTTGAGCAGGCGCCCGCCGGGCTTGAGGAGAGCGTGCAGGTGCCGGGTGTACTCCAGGTACCGGTCGGCGCCGACGTGCTCGGCCATGCCGATGGAGGAGATGGCGTCGTAGGGGCCGTCGTCGACGTCCCGGTAGTCCTGGACGCGGATCTCGACGCGGTCGGTGAGGCCCTCGTCGGCGACGCGCTTGCGGGCGTAGGCGGCCTGTTCCTGGGACAGGGTGACGCCGACGACGCTCACGCCGTGCTCCCGGGCGGCGTGGATCGCCATCGAGCCCCAGCCGCAGCCGACGTCGAGGAGCCGCTGACCGGGTCTCAGACCGAGCTTGCGGCTGACGAGTTCGAGCTTGTCGCGCTGGGCGTCCTCCAACGTCCCCGCACCCTCGGCGGCCCCCCAGTAGGCGCAGGAGTACACCATCGAGGGCCCGAGGACGAGTTCGTAGAAGTCGTTGCCGACGTCGTAGTGGTGGCTGATGGCGCGTCGGTCGGTGCGGCGGGTGTGCAGATGGCCGGGGCGGCGCACCTCCTCGGGCGGCGGGGCGGGCGGCAGCGCGGGCCCGGCGAGCCGGAACAGCCCGGCGACGGCCGACCGTACGCCGGGCTCGCGCAGGGCCTGCAGAAGGGTGCGGGCGTCCTCGCCGCGCTCCCAGACGAGGCCGGCCATCAGGTCGAGCGCGGTGTAGAGGTCGCCCTCGACCTCCAGATCCCCTGCCACCCAGGCGCGGGCCAGGCCGAGTTCGCCCGGTTTCCACAGCAGCCGGCGCAGGGCGCGACGGTTGCGGACCACCAGCACGGGCGCGTGGGGCGGACCCGCCTGCGAACCGTCCCAGGCGCGGATTCGGACCGGGAGGGGAACTCCCAGCACCTGTTCGAGAAGGCTCTGAAGCCGCGGTGCGGCGTCAGCCATGGCGCACACCTCCGATCGGGGCGTCCCCGGCTCGGCGATGAGGAGAGCCGGGGAGTGCGGTCCCGGATGTCTGAGACCACGTAAACACCTGCGTCCCCGGCGCGCAGTCCCCCACGCGCGTCATGTATGGGCAAATCCTCCGCAGGGAGTCGGGCGGGGTCCTCCGCACGGCCGCGCGGCCTGCCCCGGAACGCCGAAGGACCTCCCGCACCACGGATGGCGGGAGGTCCTTCGAATGTTCCGATTACCTGAGGTCAGGAGGCCTTGGCCTTCTCCTCGGTCTTCGTCACGGCGACGGCCGGGGCCGGAGCCGGCTTGGCGGCCTCGTAGAACTCCTCACGAGGAGTCTCCAGGGCGCCGAGGGCGACGACCTCGCGCTTGAGGAACGTGGAGAGCGTCCAGTCCGCGAGGACCCGGATCTTGCGGTTCCAGGTCGGCATGGCCAGACCGTGGTAGCCGCGGTGCATGTACCAGGCGAGACGTCCCTTGAGCTTGATCTTGATCTTGCCCACGACGATCATCGCGACGCCCTTGTGCAGGCCGAGACCGGCGACCGCGCCCTTGTTGGCGTGCTCGTAGTCCTTCTGCGGGAAGCCCCGCATCCCGGAGATCACGTTGTCGCCGAGGAGCTTGGCCTGGCGCAGCGCGTGCTGGGCGTTCGGCGGGCACCAGGCGTTCTCGTTGCCCGCCTTGCGGCCGACGAGGTCGGGGACCTGGGCGTTGTCGCCGGCGGCCCAGATGTAGTCGGTGCCCTGGACCTGGAGGGTCGCCTGGGTGTCGACGTGGCCGCGGGGGCCGAGCGGCAGACCGAAGCGGGCGAGGGCCGGGTTGGGCTTGACGCCTGCGGTCCACACGATCGTGTTGGAGTCGACCTCCAGCCCGTTCTTCAGCACCACGTGGCCGTCGACGCAGGAGTCCATCGAGGTGGAGAGGTAGATCTCCACGCCGCGGCTCTCCAGGTGCTCCTTGCCGTACTGGCCGAGCTTGGGGCCGACCTCGGGGAGGATCTTGTCGGCGGCGTCGACGAGGATGAACCGCATGTCCTCACGGGACACGCTGGTGTAGTACTTGGCCGCGTCGCGGGCCATGTCCTCGACCTCACCGATGGTCTCCGCACCGGCGAAGCCGCCGCCGACGAAGACGAAGGTGAGCGCCTTGCGGCGGATCTCCTCGTCGGTGGTGGAGTCGGCCTTGTCGAGCTGCTCCAGCACGTGGTTGCGCAGGCCGATGGCCTCCTCGATGCCCTTCATGCCGATGCCCTGCTCGGCGAGGCCGGGGATCGGGAAGGTGCGGGAGACCGCGCCGAGGGCGATCACCAGGTAGTCGAAGGGCAGCTCGTACGCCTCGCCGACCAGCGGGGCGATCGTGGCGACCTTGCGGTCCTGGTCGATGGTGGTGACCCGGCCGGTGAGGACCTCCGCCTTGGGCAGCACGCGTCGCAGCGGGACGACGACGTGGCGCGGGGAGATGCTGCCGGCGGCGGTTTCGGGAAGGAAGGGCTGGTAGGTCATGTACGACCGGGGGTCGACGACCGTGACGGTCGCCTCTCCGTAGCGCATCTTCTTCAGGATGCGCCGAGCTGCGTACAGGCCTACGTACCCACCGCCTACTACGAGGATCCTGGGACGCTCCGTGGTGCTCATGCCATCGAGTATCCACCCGCCCCTGGACCGTCGCTCGTGCGCCCCTTCACAAGCTTCTCCGGGGGTCGTGTTACACTCCGCGACCCACGTGACTCAGGCCACGTCTCGGACAGGGAACCATGATCCGCTACGACCCGTTGTCAATGCCGCGTGAGCTGGCTCTCCGGGCTTCGGAAACCGTCGTGAGAACCCCGCGACGGACCGGTGACCGAACCACCGGAACACGACCCCGGCTCGCATTCGAAGGCCCTCTGGGTCCCCGGAACGGCCTATCGGAGGCCCCTCAGGGGTCCTCGGAGCCGAATTCCTTGTGAAGAACTTCACGAACTTTTCCGCGGAGACGCTCCGGAGGGGCCCGCGAAGGCCCCTCGGGCGCGCTCATACGGTACGCGGAACGCTCAGCCGATTGCTACCGGGCGGTAAGAAACGCCCTGGTGAGCGACGCTTTCAGGCCACCGACCAGGCGATGCCGTCGAGGATGTCGTGCTCGCTGACCACGACCTCCGCGGCGCCGATCCGCTCCATGATCGACAGCAGCACCAGCGCACCCGCCGCGATCACGTCGACCCGGCCCGGATGCAGGGACGGGATCGCCGCCCGCTCGGCGTGCGTGGAGCGCAGCAGCCGCTCGGTGACCTCGCGGACGGTGTCGTAGGACACCCGGGAGTGGTGGATGGCCCGCGAGTCGTACTCGGGCAGGTCCTGGGCGATCGCCGACACGGTCGTCACCGACCCGGCCAGGCCCACCAGCGTGTGCGCCTCACGCAGCGGGACCGACCGCTCGGCGAGGTCCAGGGCGGCCTCGACGTCGGCGCGCAGGGCGGCGATTTGCGCCTCGGTGGGCGGGTCGGTCACCTGGCCCTCGTGCACCAGATGACGCTCGGTCATCCGCACACAGCCGACGTCCACCGAGCGCGCCGCGCGGACGTGCTCCTCGCCCACGACGAACTCGGTCGAGCCGCCGCCGATGTCCACCACCAGGAACGGCCGGTGCAGGTCGACGCGCCCGGTCAGCTCCTTGGTCGCCCCGGTGAAGGAGAACTCCGCCTCCTGGTCGCCGGTGATGACCTCGGGCTCGACGCCGAGAATGTCCAGGACCCCGCGCACGAACTCCTCGCGGTTCTCCGCGTCCCGGGAGGCCGAGGTCGCCACGAACCGCAGCCGCTCGGCCCCGTGCTCCTTGATCACGGCCGCGTACTCGCGGCATGCGGCGAAGGTCCGCTCCAGCGCCTCCGGCGCCAGCCGCCCGGTACGGTCCACGCCCTGGCCGAGCCGCACGATCGTCATCCGGCGGTCCAGGTCGACCAGTTCCCCGGTCACCGGGTCCGCGTCGGCCACCAGCAGCCGGATGGAGTTCGTACCGCAGTCGATGGCGGCAACGCGGGTCACTTGTCGTCCTCCTCGTCAAGGGGCTTGACGGCGAAGTGGCCGTCCTGCGTCGCGTCCGTCCGCCGGCCCTCGCCGGCCGGCGGACCGGGCAGGGTCACACAGGCGCCCTTGGCCCACCACTCCGGCAGCAGCGCGAGGGCCTCGTCGCCGAGCGGGTTCACCCCGGGGCCGGCGGCCAGCGAGTGCGCGACCAGGACGTGCAGGCACTTGACCCGGTCCGGCATACCGCCCGCGCTGGGGAAGTTCTTCAGCTCCTCGATCTCGTCGCGGCGCCGGATGTAGTCCTCGTGCGCGGCCCGGTAGGCCGCGGACAGCTCCTCGTCGGACTGCAGCCGCTCGGTCATCTCCTTCATCAGGCCGCTCGCCTCCAGCGTGCCGATGGCCGAGTTGGCCTTGGGGCACGTCAGGTAGTACAGCGTCGGGAAGGGCGTGCCGTCGGGCAGCCGCGGGGCGGTCTCCACGACGTCCGGCTGACCGCACGGACACCGGTGCGCGATGGCGCGCAGCCCGCGCGGCGGCCGCCCGAGCTGCTGCTTGAATGCCTCGACGTCCGCGTCGGTGGGCTCGGTGCGGGGGGTGGTCGGCGGGGGCGTTTCCATCTGGCCTGAAGGTGTCTTTCTGCTATCGGTTCATCGGTCCGAGGCGTCGGACTTGTCGACGCCGTCCCAGACGTTGGAGTACCAGGGGCGGTCGGCCGCCCCCGTGTCGGCGCGGGACTGCCTGGCCGCGTCCGGGTCGACCACGATGTATCCGGTCTCCCCGGGCATCACGTAGTGCAGCCGCTGCCGGATCTGCTGCTCGGCGTACGCGTCGTCCTGCCAGCGCGCCTTGAGATCGCGCAGCTGTTCGACCCGCTCCTGCGCCTGCTGCCGCTGTCGCTCCATCTCGGCGATCTCGGCGCGCTGGGCGACGTACTGACGCATCGGGTAGGCGAGCGCCACCACCAGGGTGCAGACCACCAGGGCGAGCAGCGCGGCCCGGCCGGTCAGCCGGGAGCGGCGGGCCTGGCGTCGGGTCTGGGAGCGGTAGACACGGGCCGCGGTCTGCTCGCCGAGCAGCCTCAGCCGGGTCGCGGTGGAGAACCGGTCCCGGTCCTTCACGGCCATGTTTGCCCGCCTCCCGTTCACGCGCGTACGTCCCCGCACACGGTACGGGACCGAGTACGGGGACGTACGTACGACGCCTCATACGAGGCTGTGGCTCAGCCGGGTCGAGCCTGTCCGGCCCAGGGCCGGGCCGGGCTCAGCCCTTGAAGCGCGGGAAGGCGCTGCGGCCGGCGTACACCGCGGCGTCGTCGAGGATCTCCTCGATGCGCAGCAGCTGGTTGTACTTGGCGACACGGTCCGAGCGGGCCGGGGCGCCGGTCTTGATCTGACCGCAGTTCACGGCGACGGCGAGGTCGGCGATGGTGACGTCCTCGGTCTCGCCGGAGCGGTGGGACATCATGCACTTGAAGCCGTTGCGCTGGGCCATCTCGACGGCGTCCAGGGTCTCGGTCAGCGAGCCGATCTGGTTGACCTTGACGAGCAGGGCGTTGGCGGTGCCCTCCTCGATGCCGCGGGCGAGACGCTCGGGGTTGGTGACGAAGAGGTCGTCGCCGACGATCTGGACCTTGTCGCCCAGCTTGTCGGTGATGATCTTCCAGCCGGCCCAGTCGTCCTCGAACAGCGGGTCCTCGATGGAGACGAGCGGGTACGCCGCGACGAGCTCGGCGTAGTACTCGGTCATCTCGGCGGCGGAGCGCTCCTTGCCCTCGAAGGTGTAGACGCCGTCCTTGTAGAACTCGGAGGCCGCGACGTCGAGGGCGAGGGCGATCTGCTCGCCGGGGGTGTAGCCGGCCTCCTTGATGGCCTCGAGGATGAGGTCCAGGGCGGCGCGGTTGGACTCCAGGTTCGGGGCGAAGCCGCCCTCGTCGCCGAGGCCGGTGGACAGGCCCTTGGTCTTCAGCACCTTCTTGAGGGTGTGGTAGACCTCGGCGCCCCAGCGCAGGGCTTCGGAGAACGACTCCGCGCCGATGGGGGCGATCATGAACTCCTGGATGTCCACGTTGGAGTCGGCGTGCGAGCCGCCGTTCAGGATGTTCATCATCGGAACGGGCAGCAGGTGCGCGTTCGGGCCGCCCAGGTAGCGGAAGAGGGGGAGGTCGCTGGCCTCGGAGGCGGCGTGCGCGACGGCGAGCGAGACGCCGAGGATGGCGTTGGCGCCGAGCGAGCCCTTGTTGTCGGTGGCGTCCAGGTCGAACATCGCCTGGTCGATCAGGCGCTGCTCGGTGGCGTCGTAGCCGACGAGCTCCGGGCCGATCTGCTCGATGACGGCCAGGACGGCCTTCTCGACGCCCTTGCCGAGGTAGCGGTTCGGGTCACCGTCGCGGAGCTCGATGGCCTCGAAGGCACCCGTGGAGGCGCCGGACGGAACGGCGGCACGACCCGTGCTGCCGTCGTCGAGGCCGACCTCGACCTCGACCGTGGGGTTGCCTCGGGAGTCCAGGATTTCCCGGGCTACGACGACGTCGATGGACGGCACGAGCATCTCCTTCATGAATGTGACGCGGTGGGCAGGCCGCGGGTGTGGCTCTGCGAGATGAGCCTAACCGGCTCCGGGGGATCGGCCAGCCGATGGCTCATCACGTGGACGGAACCGAGAGTAAATTGTTTCCGAACGGAACAAAAGGTTTCCCCGATGCGTCTCTGAACTTGCCGGAAACGGGGCTGGCCGGGGGCGTGGACGCCCGGAGCAGGGGCCTGCCGGGCGGCGTGCAGCGGCTCGCGGGAGGAGGTCCCCTCGGGCGGGAAACATGTCCGGACGCGACCCCGCCCCGGCGCGTACGGGGGAATACGCACCGGGGCGGGGAGCCTGGGGGACGGGGGCGGCCGCCCCGTCAGGCCGAGAGGCCTGTGGGGTCGGGGCGACGCCGTGGGCCGGGAGGCCGGTGAGGACAGGGCGACCCCGTGGGCCGGGAGGCCTGTGGGGACAGGGCGACCCCGTCAGGCCGGGACGGCCTGTGGGGGAGGCGGGTCGGAGGTGACCCCGCGGACCGGGGGTCCGTGGGGGCGGGGTGACCTCGTGGCGCCGAGGACGTCCCGGGGGCCGGAAGGGCCCGGGGTGGGAGCGGCCAGGGGGATCGACGTGGCCCGGGGTCCGGGCCGGCCGGGGGCTGGGTGGACCTTTGGCCGGGGGCCGGGGTGAACTGTTGACCGAGGCCGGGGTGGCCCTGCGGCCGACAGCCGGGGTGGCCCTATGGCCGGGACCGGCCTGGAGCCGGGGCAGTCCGGTGGGGGCCGGAACAGCCGCCAGGGGCCGGGACCGGCCGACAGCCAGGGTGTGCCCCTTGGCCGACAGCCGGGGTAGCCCTATGGCCGGGACCAGCCTGGAGCCGGGGCAGTCCGGTGGGGGCCGGAACAGCACGGGAGCCAGGACCGGCCGGGAGCCGGGGCAGTCCGGTGGGGGGCGGAGCAGCCCGCGGGCCGGGTGCGGCCGGGGCCCGGAGGGGGCCGGGCCGGGCCGCACCGGTGGACTACTTCAGGTGCAGCTGCTGACCCGGGTAGATGAAGTCCGCGTCGTCGACGATGTCCTGGTTCAGCTTGAACAGCTTCTGCCAGCCACCCTTGACCTTGTGCTTCTCGGCGATCGCGCTGAGGCTGTCGCCCTTGACGACCTTGTACTCGCCGTCACCCTTCTTGACCTTCTTGCCGGTCGGGGTGGTGACGGTCTTCTTCGCGGCGGGGCGCTCCTGCGAACGGGAGGCGCTCTGCTGCTCGGTCGAGCGGGTGGTGGTGCTCGGCTGCGACTCCGGCTGCGCCGGGGCGGCAGGGGCGGTGGGGGCGGCCGGAGCGGCGGAGCCACCGTCGTACGCGGCGCTCGACAGGCCGACGCCGCAGACCGGCCAGGCACCCTTGCCCTGGCCCGCGAGGACCTTCTCGGCGATCTCGATCTGCTGGGTCTTGCTGGCCTGGTCGGCCGTGGCGGCGTACTGCGTGCCGCCGTACGCGGCCCAGGTGGAGGCGGAGAACTGCAGACCGCCGTAGTAACCGTTGCCGGTGTTGATGGACCAGTTGCCGCCGGACTCGCACTGGGCGACGGCGTCCCACTCGGAGGCGGTGGCGGCGGAGGCGTTGCCGACCGCGATCAGCGGGGCGGCGACGGCGGCGCCGGTCACACCGGCGATGGCGATGGCGCGAGTGGCCTTGGACGGACGACGGTGCTTGCCCTTGCCGGAAAACAGCATGGCGGATCCCCTCACCGACGCCTGCGAGGTGAGCTGTCGGGTTCGGGCCGGTTGAGTTGCCCGGCCGCGCACTTCTCGGTGCGCGGCTTCACCCCAAGCCGGTTCCGGAGTCGAGTCACCTCAACCGCCGGGCCCGGCACTTACCTTGGGTCCCCCGCTCCTGCCTACGGCGCTTGACGCGACGACTGTTCCCGGATTGGCCACTGGCAGGATTCGGCGTTGCGGCGGCCGGGGCTCACGTTGGCGAGCGGTCATGACCGTAGACACGCGATTGGTGGAATATCAAAGACGATCAGGGCGTCTGAGACTCATCCCACACTTTCGCCAAAACGGACATTAACCCACGAACCATGACGTGAACTCCCGCTACTTTTCGCCCGGTTCGACCCCTACCGCAAGCTTCTGACCGGGCACGATGAGGTCCGGGTCGACGCCGATCGTCTCGCGGTTCTCGGCGTACAGCTCCGACCATCCGCCCTGGAGCTCAAGCGAGTCGGCGATGCCCCAGAGGCTGTCGCCCTCCCGCACGGTGTACTCGCCGTCGGCGGCGTCCCGCGCGACGGAGCCGCTGCGCGAGGCGTGACGGCCCGCGGAATCGCCCGTACGGCCGTCCTCGGTCGCCGCGTCACCGCTGTCACCCGCGCCTTCGTCGGCGCTCACGCCGCGGTGCCGTCCGGATCCGGCCTCGGTCGAACCGTCCGAAGAGGTGCCGCTCTGTAGCGACTTGTCCGAGTTGTCATCGATATCGCCCGTCCCGGTGCCGTCGGTTTCCCGCGACAGGTCCGAAGAGGCGGAGCCGGCCCCGTCGACCTCGGAGTCGGAGTCCGAAGTGGTGGAAGTGTCCGCCTTGGTGGAATTGCCCGAATCGGAATCGCCCGCACCGGCGTCCGAGGAGCCGGAGTCGCCACCGGAGCCGTCATCGGAGTTCGAACCGGACGAACCAGATGAACCGGATGAACCAGACGAATCAGAACTGTCGGTCAATCCGGAAAGTCCCGAATCGTCCCCGCCGACGCCGGTGTCGACGTCCGCCTGGCCGGCGTCGGCCGTGAGGCCCACGAGCGGACCGCACGTCGGCCACGCCGAGACACCCTGGTCCGCGAGGACTCGCTCGGCGACGGCTATCTGCTGCCGCCGGCTGGCCTGGTCGGGACCCGGGGCGTACTCAAGCCCGCCGTAGTTCTCCCAGTCGAGCTGGCCCAGCCTCAGCCCCCCGTACTGCCCGTACCCGTCGTTCGCACTCCACGCCCCTCCCGTCTCGCACTCCGCGACCCGGTCCCAGGTCGAAGCGTCCGCCGCGCTCGCGCCCGAGGCGCCCAGCAGCGGGATGGCGATGGCGGAGCCAGTCACTCCGGCCGCGACGACAAGAGCCGGAGCCTGACGGGGGCGACGGTGACGACCGTTCCCGGAGAGCATGCGGAGACCTTTCGTGCGACGGCATCGACCGGCACGGCGTGTACTGCGAGGCGCCGCGCTGATCGGTGAACGTATAGGCAGACGATCACTTGTCACAAGTTCATGCCGCGCAGATCACGTGAAGATCACAGGGTTGAGGGTGTGTCACATTTGCCCACGTCAGTTCCGCACGGTGAGCGGCGAGGTCGGGTTGCCCGGTCTATCGGGGTTGGCGTGCCTGGTCCGCATCGTTCGGCTTCGCCGTGGGCGTGAACTCGACCGGCAGTGTGCGCAGGCCGCGCATGATGAGGCCGCCGCGCCAGCGCAACTCCTGCGGATCCGCGGCCAGTCGCAGATCCGGCAGCCGGGTGAGCAGCGTGGCCAGCGCCGTCTGCCCCTCCAGCCGGGCGAGCGGAGCGCCGAGGCAGTAGTGAATGCCGTGCCCGTATCCCAGGTGCTGGTTGTCCCGGCGGGCGAGGTCCAGCAGGTCCGGGTCGGCGAACCGCTCCGGGTCCCGGTCCGCCGCCGCCAGCACCACCAGCACCGCCTCGCCGGCCGCGATGTCCTGCCCGCCGATCGTCAGCGGCCGGGTGGCGAACCGCCATGTGGCCAGCTCCACCGGGCCGTCGTAGCGCAGCAGTTCCTCCACTCCGGTCGCGAGCAGGCCGCTCTCCCCCGCGGCGAGGGACCGCTGCAGCCGCTCCCGCTCACCGGGGTGCGTGAGCAGCGCGTACGTCCCGTTCCCGATGAGGTTGACCGTGGTCTCGAACCCGGCGAACAGCAGGATGAACGCCATCGCCGCCGCCTCGTTCTCGGTGAGGTGCTCACCGTGGTCGGAGGCTCGGATGAGGCCGGAGATGAGGTCCTCCCCCGCCTGCGCGGTCTCCGGCAGCGCCTCCCGCTTGCGGTGGATGAGCTCGGCCAGGTAGCCGCGCATCTTCTTCACCGACCGTGCGACACCGCCGCGCGGCCCGCCCCCGTGGCGGATCATCATGCCCGCCCAGTCCCGGAAGTCGTCCTGGTCCTCCCGCGGAACGCCCAGCATGTCGCAAATGGCGTAGATGGGCAGAGGGAAGGCGAACTCATGGATGAGGTCGGCCGAGCCGCGCTCCGCGAACTGGCCGATCAGGTGGTCGGTCAGCTCCTGTACCCGCGGCGCGAACTCCGCGACACGGCGCGGCGTGAACGCCTTGCTCACCAGCCGCCGGAGCCTGGTGTGGTCCGGCGGATCGATGTTGAGCAGATGCGTCATCAGCTCGGCCTTGCGCTCGCCGGGGATACCGGTCTTCCCCTTGGCGTGCGCCGGCTCGTCGTGGTGCTCCGGGTTCTTCGACAGCCGCGCGTCCGCCAGCGCCTGCTTGGCATCGGCGTACCGCGTGACCAGCCAGGCCTCCACCCCGCTGGGCAGCCGCGTCCGGTGCACGGGCGCATGCTCACGGAGCCAGGCGTAGGCAGGGTAGGGGTTGGCCGCGAACTCCCAGCTGAAGAGTTCGGGTGCGGCGGGGGCCGTGCCGTCGGGGGTGGGGCCGGTGGGGTGGGGCTGGTTGGTCACCGGCCGACGGTATCGGGTCAGTCCTCCCCGCCGGCCGGTCCCCCGACCGCCTCCGCCTCGCGTATCGCGTCGCGGTAGGCGCGGGCCGCCGCTCTCAGAGCCGCCTCCGGGTCCACTCCCTCGGACTCGGCGCGCGCCGCGAGGGCGAGAAGCTCGTAACCGATGGTGTCGGTGCGGGGCAGGGGGACGTCCAGTCCGGCGGTGCGGGCCCGGGAGGACAGCTTCGCGGCGAGGGCGAGGCCCGGCTGGTGCAGGGGAATGCCCTCGGTCACGGAGGTGCGCCGCTTCTCCTCGGCCTTGGTGCGCAGCCAGTGCTCCTTGACCTCCTCGGGCGTCGTGGCCGTCTCCTCGCCGAAGACGTGCGGGTGGCGGTGGATGAGCTTGGCGACGATGCCGCCGGCCACGTCGTCGATGGAGAACGGGGTGTCGGGGTGCTCCTCCGCGATCCGCGCGTGGAAGACGACCTGGAGCAGGACGTCGCCGAGCTCCTCGCGCAGTTCGTCGCGGTCGCCCTTCTCGATCGCCTCGACCAGTTCGTACGCCTCCTCTATGCCGTACTTCGTCAGGCCCTCGTGGGTCTGCCGGGACGACCACGGGCACTCGGCGCGGATGCGGTCCATGACCTGCACGAGGTCCAGGAGCCGGGCGCCGGGCAGGTCGTAGGAGGCGGGGAGCAGTTCCAGCTCGGGCATCCGCACCCGGCCCGAGCCGGCGAGGCGGGCCAGGCCGTCGGTGAGGGCCGGCTCGCCCTCTCCGGTCGCCACGACGACCACGCTGTGCCCGCCCGCGCACGCGTCCACCAGTTCCTCGGCGGTCGGGGACGCCTCGGTCACGGCTATACCCGCCTCGCGCAGATACGGCAGCTGCGGATGGCCGCCGTCCGCGCACAGCACCTGGTCGGCGGTGCGCAGGGCCTGCCAGGCGGGCCAGGACAGCAGGCCGGGGGCGACGCGGTGGCTGGTGGTGAGCAGGACGATGCGGCCGGGGGTGTCGTCGGGCTTCGGGGACTCCTCGGACTCCTGCGGCTCCCGGGGGTCCGGGGTGGCTTCGATGCTGGTTGCGTTCACGATCCGAACGTAACGCACGCCGTCGAAATGGCGGCGGGCGTTGTTCACAGGGTGAGGGTGATCATCGCATCATCCGCCTGTCTGTGCGGATGGGTGATCACCTCGGGGCGTGGGCGGATCGGTGATCGCCCCGGCGCATGGGCTTGGGCCCGCGGCCGGGAGGCCGGGGGGCCGGGAGGTAGGCGGCCGGGAGGAGGGCGGCGGGAGGAGGGCCGCCGCCCGCTCGCTGTCACGCGGGCTGCTGGGCCACCCCGGCGGTGACGTCCCGCACCCACGGTGTCTTCGCGTCGACTCGGCCCACCCTCTGGGTGTCCCAGGTGCCGTAGCGCGGGTTGAGGTCGATGTCGAGTTCCTCGGAGGCCTCGGACAGCGCCTTCCAGAAGGCGGGCTGGCTGGTGTCCGTGCCCAGCTTCGCGGCGAGCTTCTGGGCCTCCAGCTGAAGGCGGAGGTTCTCGTCGAGGCGCCGCGGTGCGACGGAGTACTGCTGGAGCCAGGCCGTCCGCAGGGCCTCGGCGCCACCGGCCTGCTGTTCGAGGCCGGCGCGCATCTGCTGGACCTCCTTGCGGCTGATGGTGATGCCCGCGTCCTCGGCGGCGCGGTGCAGCACCCGGTCGAGGACCATGCCGTGCAGGGTGTCGCGGGTGAGGGTGCCGGTCTTGGCGACGACCTGGGCGTACTGCGCCTCGTCCGGCACGGCCGCGCGCTGGGCGTCGCGGACCTCCTCGACCCGGTTCTCCAGCTGCGAGACGGTGATCCGCTGGCCGCCGACGACGGCGGCCGCGCCGGGGTGCGCGTCGTTTCCGCAGGCGGTGAGCAGGGGGGCCGCGGCGACGATCGCTGCGGTGAGGACGAGCGCGGTGCGACGGCGGCGGTGCAAGGGAACCTCCCGAGGAGATTGTGCGGCGGTGCACAAAGTCTTGCGATGATCGATGGTAGGCAGCGGCACAGCTCTGGCCAACCCATTCGACCAACGATTCACCAGGACTTCGGGCACCACCGCACACGCGCGCGTGCGGGACGGGAGTGTTCCGAGAGGCGCGGGGTGCGTCAGCCGCGCACCTGTCCCAGCCACTGGAGGGTGCGGCGGACGTCCGCGGCCAGCGGATGCCCGGGTCCGCGCAGCCGTTCCACGTCGTGCAGCAGCCGTACGAGGGTGTCGTGCGCGGCCCCCCGGTCACCGAGGGCGAGCAGCAGATGCCCGATGCGGCGGCGGACGTCGTGGGCGAGCTCGGGGTCGCCGGAGACGTACTGGTTCTCGTAGTACGGCAGCAGCTCGCGGTAGGCGGCGAGCGCGGCGGCCGGTTCGCCGAGCTGTTCAAGGCACTGGGCGGCGTCGTAGCGGTAGCGCAGGGACTGCGGGTCGGCCTGGCCGGCCTCGGCGGCGCGTTCGTCGGCGAGGCGACGCAGTTCGGGCAGCGCGCGCCGGTACTGCCCGTCGTCCATGAGCGTGGCGGCGTACTGCTTGCGCAGGGTGCGGACGACCGGGGAGTGCTCGCCGTGCTGTTCGGCGGCGGCCGGCAGGATCGAGCCGAGGATGTCGACGGCCTGGGTGATGCGGCCCTCGCCCAGCAGCCGCTTGACCTCGTCGACGGCGCGGGCGACGTCGGGCCGCTCCTCGACGGGCGCGACCGGGGCGGGCTGCGGCGCGGGCGTGCGTGCCCGGTCCGGCCAGGGGGCGTGCGGGCGCAGGAAGGGGCGCGTGGGGTCGAGGGGCGCACCGGTGGGCATGCCGCGGGCGGGCAGCAGCACGGAGAGTTCCTCGTACACCTCCTGCGCCGACCCGGGCCGGTGCTGCGGGTCCTTCGCGAGCAGGCGCAGGACGAGGGACTCCAGCGCCTCGGGCACCTCCGGGCGCAGTCGGCGTACCGGCAGCGGTGGCTCGTAGAGGTGGCGGTGCAGCACACCGAGCGCGGTGGAGCCCGCGAACGGCACGTTCCCGCTGAGCAGTTCGTGCATCAGCACACCGAGCGCGTACAGGTCCGTGTACGGGCCGACCGCGCCGCCCATCGCCTGTTCCGGTGCCATGTAGGCGGGCGATCCGATGGGCGAGCCGGTGTGGGTCAGCCGCGTGGTGTCGGTGTCCATGACGGAGGCGACGCCGAGGTCGAGGACGGTGACCGTGCCGTCCTGCTTCACCATCACGTTGCGCGGCTTGAGGTCGCGGTGGACGATCGGCACGGCGTGCACGGCGCTCAGCACGGCGCACAACTGCGCGGCGACCGACACCGCCCACGGCCACGGATAGGGGTCGTGCTCGGCGAGGTGGTCGGAGAGGTCGGCCCCGTCCACGTACTGCATGACGAGGAACAGTTCCTCGCCCTCGCTGCCCGCGTCGTGCACGGTGACCAGGCCGGGGTGGTCGACCTGCGCGGTCACCCGGCACTCGCGCACGAAGCGGCGGCGCAGTTCGTCGGCCTCCTGGCCGGCCACCTTGTCGGGGCGCAGCAGCTTCACCGCCACGCGCCGGTCGAGCCTCTGGTCGTACGCCGTCCACACCTGGCCCATGCCGCCCTGCCCGATGAGCGTGGCCAGTTGGTAGCGGGCGGCGACGACTCGCCCTGCCGTCACACTCACCTTCCGCCCTCGTGCCGGCCGTCGTGGCCGTCGTGGTTGCGCAGGTAGTTGCTGAGCTCGTCGAGCTCGGCGCGCACCTGGTCGATACGGGCCGGACCCGGCGGGGTGTGCGCCGGGGGCGCGGGGGTGGCCGGGCCGGGCATCGGGGGCGGGGTGTGCGGGCCGCCGGGGGTGTTCCCGGCCGGGGGCACACCCGGAGTCCCGTTCGGTATCGGCGTGGCCGGCGGGCCCGGCGTCCTCGGGGTGACGGGCGGGTGTTGCACGGTGGTGGCCGTACCCGGGGCGTACGCCCCCGGCGCGGGCGGGTAGCCGTAAGACGGCTGGGAGCCGTACGTGCCGAAGTGCGGCTGCTGGAAGTGGCGTACGTCCGCGGCGAGGTAGTACGCGATCACCACCACGAGGGTGCCCAGCAGCAGGGCGAGTCCGGTCCAGCCGCCGGCCGTGTGGATCTCGTCGCCGGGCTCCGTGCCGAGCAGCACGACCGCCAGGATGTCGACGGCCAGCACGGCCACGAACAGGCCCCAGTCCAGCGACTTGCGCGTGACGATCGCCAGCCGCAGCAGCATCGTCCACGTGAGGAACCCGAGACTGAGGACCGAGATCACCACGAACAGCACGCGCAGAAAGACCAGCCACCCGGTCGGGGGCGGCTGCCTCAACGGCTGCGTGTAGCCGTGGCCATGCATGACAGCTCCTTGCTGTGCCCTGGGACGGGCGTACGGGAAGCGGCCGGCGTCGGGCAACGCCGTTCCGGTGATTGTCGCTTTGAGCGTATAGGCCGACAAGGACAACCGGTCCCGGGTTGTACCGAACCGTTGTCGTGCTGATCACGTCGTACGGCGGCGGCGTGCGGCGGGTGGTGCGCGCGGAGGCCGCCGGGGGCGGGGTGGCGGGGCGCGCGGTCTCAGTCCGGCGTCACCGAGCCGTCCGTCAGGCCGTCGTACATCCCGCGTACGAGCTGGTCCCCGAGGCGGCTCGCGAGCCGCAGCGCCCGCTCGAACTCGTCGAGGGCACGGAAGCGCGCGCCGTAACGCCGCTGCTCGTCCAGCGGGAGCCGGGGCAGTTGCAGACGCCGTACGTCGAGCCGGGTGGCGGTGGAGGCGTAGCTGCTGGCCTGGCGGTTGTTGGCGGTGCCGCGCAGGAAGCCGGCCAGGAACCAGGGGTCCAGCGCCGCGGCATCGGGGCGCAGCAGTACGAGGTTGCGCCCCAGGGCGGCTCCGGAGGTCGCCTCGTCGATGACGCGCGCCACCGCGCCGCCCCCGAGCACCGGCACGACCACGTCGCCCGGCTCGGTCAGCACGGCCTCCTCCTCGCTCTCGGGCAGCGTGCCGGACGGTGCCGTTCCGGCCAGCACGTCGTGGTCGGTGAGGACGGGCACGCGCGCGTGGCCGCCGTTTCCGCCCGCGCGCAGGGCCACGGCGCCGCCGCGCGCGAGTTCGCCGACGGTGGTCAACGGCCAGCGCGTGGGCTGCGCGGCGCCGGACGGCGCGGGGGTGAGGTCGGCCGTCAGGCGCAGGGTCTCGCCGAGGCGCTCGCGCACGGCGCCGAGCTGCTCCGCGCCGTCGGCCGCCGCGGGCGGGAGGTGACGGGCGGGGGCCAGGTCGACATCGTCGTCGAGGAGTTCGATGACGGGCACCGAACGGGCCACGCCCGGCCGCCCCTCGACGGTGCCGTCGCGGTCGAACGCGCGCCAGGCGTCGAGCACCGCCTCCTGCACCGCGCGCCAGTCGGGCCCGCCGCGCCCCTCGCCGGCGAACTGCCCGGCGTCCGCGAGCAGCACCTCGGGCTGCGCGGGCGTACGGCCGGGCCGGTGCAGCACCCACAGGTGCAGGGGGATGTTGTAGGGCGGCGCGGCGCCGACGGGCAGGGCGAGGACCGCGCGCAGCGCGCCGCGCCGCAGCAGGTCGGCCCGGATCCGGCGGCCGGAACGGCGGGAGGCGGCGGCGGGCGGCATGAGCAGCACTGCGGTACCGCCCTCACGCAGCCGGGCGAGCGCGTGCTGGACCCAGGCCAGCTCGGACTCGGTGCGGGCGGGGAAGCCGTACTCCCAGCGCGGGTCGTAGGCGAGTTCGTCGTGGCCCCAGTTGCGCTCGTTGAACGGCGGGTGGCACACGACCGCGTCGGCGCGCAGCTCGGCGAAGGCGTCGGCGCGCAGGGTGTCGCCCGCGGCGCCGCGCACGGCGGCGTGGGTGTGCAGGGCGAGCCGGAGGGCGGTGAGCGCCGCCAGTTCGGGCGCGCTGTCCTGGGCGTACAGCTCCTGGTCCGGGCGGTCGGCGACGGCGCGCAGCAGGGCGCCGGTGCCGCAGGCCGGGTCGAGGACGGTGCGGGCGGGGCCGGCGAGCTCGGCCATCAGGCGGGCGAGTTCTGCGGGAGTGAGGGTGTACTGGCGCGGGTTGGCGTCGAGGTGGCGCCCGAGCAGGAACTCGAAGGTCTGGCGGGCGCCCAGCTCGGCGGCCAGTTCGGCCGCGCCGCGCAGGAGGGGGGCGGAGGGGAGGATCTCCGGGCCGGTGGGGATGTGAACGGCGCCCGCGGTGTTCACGGGGCGGCCGCTGCTCACGGGCCGGCCGCCGCTCCCGGGGCGACCGGTGTCGACAGTCCGGCCACCGTTCACAGGGTGTGTGGTGTTCACAGCGGCTGCCGGGCCGCCACCGGAAGTGCCCGCCACCGCGGTGTGAACACCCGTCGCACTCCCTCGTGAGGGTGAGGTGTTCACAGCGGCGTTCACAGCGGCGTTCTCGGCGCCCGCCCCGAACCGTGCCACCAGCACCTGCCGCAGCGCCTCCGGCAGCATCGCCGCCAGGCGCTCGTCGGAGCCCGCGCTCACCTCCAGCCAGACGGTCGGCCGGTCGTGGATGAGGAGCAGGACGCAGCCGGCGTGCGCGAGTGCGGCGACCGGGCCCCCGGGGTGGCCGGCGAGCTGCTGCCAGACGCGCTCGCGCAGGGGTACTTCGGCGAGTTTGCCCTGGCGGCGCAGCCAGGTCTCGACCTCGGCGAGGGCGAAGGAAGGGCTGGTCTCGGTGCCGCCGACGGGCTTCGGGAAGTCGGTGTGGCGGCGGCGCCAGTTGCTCACGGCGGCGCGGCCGACACCGGCGAGCCGTGCGATCCCGGCGGCCGTGACCTCTGTCGCGTTGTCCTGCACCGGCATGCGCTCTCCTCGTCCGTGTGTGGCGTCGAGCATACCGAGGTCCGCAAGACCCCCCGATTCACGAGCTATACGCAAGAGTGCAGGATTCACGCCCGTGTACACAACCAACCCAATGCATTTTGTTGACTCGGTTCACAGCACATGCTCTTATTGACCCAGCGAACGAGGGGCTGCCGATCGGAGGCGGTCACCGCTGCGGGAGGGGAACAGCCATGGGCATGAAGGGCAAGATCGCGCTCGGTGCGGTCGTCGGTGTCGTCGTCATCGGCGCCGTCTCGGCGAACGCCGGCGACAGCGGGGCCGGCGGGAACAGCGGCTCGTCCGGCAAGGGCAACGACAAGGGCACCTCCGCCTCCGCCGAGAAGAAGCCGGGCGGCGCGAAGGCCGCCGAGCCGGAGAAGCCCTCCCTCGACGGCGACGGCGACTACCAGGTCGGCAGCGACATCGAGCCCGGGACCTACCGCAGCACCGGCAACACCGACGCCATGTGCTACTGGGAGAGCGCCAAGGACGCCTCCGGCGAGATGGACTCCCTGCTGGCGAACGACAACGTCAGCGGCACCGGCTACGTCACCGTCAAGCCGACCGACAAGCTGTTCACGTCCAGCGACTGCGGCGACTGGGAGGCCGTCGACCCGAACGCCGAGGGCGGGAAGGCGGCGACCTCGATGGCCGGCGACGGGGGCATGTTCAAGGTCGGCGTCGACATCGCCCCGGGCACGTACAAGTCCACGGGCAACAAGGACGACATGTGCTACTGGGAGCGCACCAAGGACGCCGAGCACTCCATCGACTCGATCCTCGCGAACAACAACGTCTCCGGCACCGCCGTCGTGACGATCGCCGCCTCGGACGCCTACTTCAAGACCTCCGGCTGCCAGGACTGGAAGAAGGCCTGACCGGACCCGGCGGTCCCGGAGCATCCGGGCCCTCAGAGGGTCGGAGCACGGCCCGCACGCGGGGCCGGAGCACGACCCGCACGCGGGGCGTGGCGCGACCGCGCGCCGCCCCGCCCCGCTTCACCGCACACCGCGTCACCCACCCCCGAGGAACAACCATGTCCCGTAACGCTCTTGCCGCCCTCTGCCTCGCCGCCACGACCGCCGTCGTCCTCACCGGCTGCTCCGGCGGCGACAGCGACAAGGCCGACAGCTCGAACAAGGCCGGTACCCCGTCCGCCTCGTCCGCCTCCCCCGCGGCCGAGACGAAGGAGCCGTTCGCCGGGCTCTCCGCGGGCGAGATCGCGGACAAGGCCTTCGAGGCGACCACGGGCGCCCGGTCGGTGCGGGTGAAGGGCGACATGCAGGACGACGCCACCGGCGGTCCGCTCACCATCGACCTCGCTCTGGACAAGAGGGGCGACTGCGCCGGCACGCTGAGCGCCGACGGCGGGAAGACCGACCTGATCAAGACCGGCGACACCGTGTACATGCGCTACGACGAGGCGTTCCTGCGCGCCCAGATGAAGGGCGAGCCCGAGGAGGACGTCGACGCGGCCGTGGACATGCTCGCCGGGACCTGGACCACGTCGGCCGAGGACTCCGAGGCCTCGGAGATCGGCGACCTCTGCGACCTCGACACCCTTCTGGGCGAGGACGCCGACACGGCCGGCGGGACCTCCTCCGCCACCAGGGGCGGCACCACCACCGTCGGCGGCAGCCCGGCTCTGGCCCTCCAGGAGAAGGACGGCAAGGAGAGCGCCACGCTGTACGTCGCCACCGAGGGCGAGCCGTACGTCCTGCGCCTCGACAACCAGTCCGCCGACGACGCGGGCAGCCTCCTCTTCAGCGACTACGACAAGCCGGTCGCGGCACAGAAGCCCGAGGGCGAGATCCTCGACCTCGACAACCTCGGCTGAAGGCCGCCGACGGGTTCAGAACACCCGCCGCATCCAGACGTTCGGCTCGACGTACACCGCGTGCCCGTGCGTGAGCGAGCAGCGCACCGGGGCCAGCGCGCCCGGCACCTCCACCTCGCCCTCCGCATCGAAGGGCAGGCCGGTCCAGCGGCGCCACTCCTCCAGCGAGGCCGCCACGGTCATCGACGCGGGCGCCACCGACTCCACGGCGGCGCCCGCGCGGGCGTGCACCCGCAGCCAGGGGTCGTGCGGCAGACCGTCGGAGCGCACCCGGAAGGCGTACTCCCGCATCGGGATGCGCGGTTCGAGGTGCTTGGCGTTGGGGCGTACGGGCGCGACGACCTGGCGGAAGCCGAGCGCGCGGGCGTTGTCGTGCATCGCGGTGAGCATCCGGCCGGACAGGCCCGTGCCCTGGGCGTGGGGCGCGACGACGACTGATATGGCACTCACCGTGTCGGGCTCGGCACCGCGGCGCAGGTCGGAGAAGGCCCAGACGAGCACCTGGTCCCAGCCGCGCGCGGGCAGTTCGCCCCGCCCCTCGGCGTCCAGCGCGAAGGGCACACTGAAGGCATGCGCGACCACCTCACCGCGCCCGTCCTCGGCAACCAGCACGAACCGCGGGAACTCCGTGGCGACCCGCCCGTAGTGCGCGTTCCCCACCATGTCCTGCGTGACGAACTCCGGCCAGGTGTCCGCCATCTCGAACAGCGGCTCCAGCAGTTCGGGGCGGTCGGCGAGACTCGATACCTTCACGTCCATGGGGCCACGGTAGGCAGGCGCCGGAGCGGCGGGAAACGGATTTTCGGGTGCCGTCAGTCCTGGCACTGCCCAAGCATCATCGCCTTGTCAGCCGCCGTCACGGCGAGGTCGTACTTGAGGGCCACCTGTGCGAAGCGGACCGCGTAGGAGCAGCGGATCGCCCTGTTCGGCGGCAGCCAGGCGGCCGGGCCCGAGTCGCGCTTGGCGGAGTTCGTGGGCCCCGAGACCGGCAGAAGGTTCAGTACGTCGTTGGCCAACCTCTGCCGCTTGTCCTTGCCCCAGCGGGCGGCGCCCATCTGCCAGGCGTACGACAACGGCACCACATGGTCTATCTGCACCTCGGTGGCGTGCGCCTTCTTCCAGGCGATGTCCTTGCCGGTGTAAGGGTCGTACAGGTCCATCGACACGACCACGCAGTCGGAACCGGCGCGGAACCGGATGTTCCGTCCGTGGAGTCGCAGCAGGTCGTTCCGTGTGTCGCAGCCGTTCCTCGCCAGCGGCACCCCGTCCGCCGTGTCCATCCACGCGTAGCCGAACCTGTCACGGTCGTATCCCGTCTTCGGCCCCCGCCCCTTCGTGACCAGCTCCTCGATGAGCCGGCGGGCCGCTTCCTTGTCCGTCCCGGTCGTCACGGGCGCCAGCCCTGACTTCGTGCCGTCCGGGTTCCTCAACGGAGTGACGGCCCGTCCGTCCGAGGCGGTCGATCCGGATCCGGCGGAAGAACCGTCCTCGCCGAGGCCCTCGCACCCCGAGACCAGGAACACGGCAGCCGCCACCGCCGCCGCGGCGACGCCTCCACCCCTTGGACGTGTCACTGTGCGCCCTCCCCTGGAACACCCTTGCCTGCCACGCCACCGTAGCGGGCAAGAGGTCCAGACCAGATACGCCCTAAGTGCACATACCGAACAAGTCGGGCGTATCGTCGGTTCTGAGTCCCCCTCGGAAGGAGCTCTGGATGGGCATCTTCGACAGGTTCAAGCACAACAAGTCGGCCCAGGACAAGACCAAGGACATGTCCGACACGGCCGAACGCAAGGCCAACGAGAGGACGGGCAACAAGTACGAGAGTCAGGTCGACTCCGCTCAGCAGCAGGCGGAGCAGCGGCTCGGCATGGACCGCGACAACCCGCCCGACCAGCAGCAACAGCCGTAGGGGCAGAGCCTCACGGATCCGTCCGTCGGCGTCAGGACGGCCCGGCCCTCGGGCTCCGGGCCGCGGCGCCGCGGCACTCGCGCTCCCGGCGCCCGCTACACCCTGCCGATCCCCAGCGTCGTCTCCGACGGCAGCAGCCCGGACGACAGCACCGCGGCCCAGTGGTCGCCCAGGAGTTCGGCGAGGCGGTCGGTGTGCCGGGGGCCGAGCGATATCCAGGGCCCGGCGGCCAAGCGGTCGGTGTCCTCGTCCACACGGCGGCGCAACTCGCGGCCCTCGTCGGTCGCCGTGCCGTCCGCGTGCTGGAGGTGCGGAGCCTCGGGCCACGCCAGCGCCGCGTTCGCCGCGGCCGGCGGGCGCCCCACGCCGACCGCCCCACCGCCACCATTGGCCTCGGCGCCGGCACCCTCTACTTCCACGTGCTCACTCATGGCGTACCCCCGTTCGCTGCTCCCTCAGCCAACCACAGGGCCCCGACCGCATCTCCGGCCTGTGGAAAACCCCCGGCCTGTGGAAAGCGCTCGGCCTGTGGAAACCGCCAGCCCGTGGAAACCCCGGCCTGCCGAAAGGGCCGACCCGACCCGACCCGGCACCGCACCGACCCGACACCGACCCGGCACCACCCCGCCCCGCCCCGGACGGCCCGGCGCCTACGACCCCAGCACCGTCGCCAGGAACTCCCCCACCCAGCCCAGCAACTCCCGTCCGACCAACGGCTTCCCGCCCACCTTCGCCGTCTTCGGACGCGGCACCAGCACCTGGTGCACGGCCGGCTTGATGACGGACCCGGGGTACAGCCGCTTCAGCCGCAGCTCCTGCGACTCGCGCAACTCCACCGGCGCGAAACGGATGTTGGTGCCCTGCAGGACGATCTCGCCGACCCCGCACGCCCGCGCGAGCATCCGCAGACCGGCCACCAGCAGCAGGTTCTCCACCGGCTCGGGCAACTTGCCGTAGCGGTCGACGAGTTCCTCGCGGACGGCCTTGACGTCCTCCTCCGAGTTGGCGGAGGCGATGGCCCGGTAGGCCTGCAGGCGCAGCCGCTCGCCGGGCGCGTAGTCGTGCGGGACGTGCGCGTCGACCGGGAGCTCGATCTTGACCTCCAGCGGCGGCTCCTCCTCGATCCCGCCGGTCTCCAGCTGGCGCCGGTAGTCCGCGACGGCCTCGCCGACCATCCGGACGTACAGGTCGAAGCCGACGCCCGCGATGTGACCGGACTGCTCGCCGCCGAGGAGGTTGCCCGCGCCGCGGATCTCCAGGTCCTTCATCGCCACGTACATGCCCGCGCCCCTCTCCGTGTGCTGGGCGATGGTGGCGAGCCGCTCGTGGGCGGTCTCGGTCAGCGGCTTCTCCGGCGGGTAGAGGAAGTACGAGTAGCCACGCTCGCGGCCACGGCCGACGCGGCCGCGCAACTGGTGCAGCTGGGAGAGGCCGAAGGTGTCGCCGCGCTCCACGATCAGGGTGTTGGCATTGGAGATGTCGATGCCGGACTCGACGATGGTCGTGGAGACGAGCACGTCGAACTTCTTCTCCCAGAAGTCGACGACGACCTGCTCCAGGGCCTGCTCCGACATCTGGCCGTGCGCGGTCGCGATCCGCGCCTCGGGGACGATCTCGCGCAGTCTCGCCGCCGCCCGGTCGATGGACTCCACGCGGTTGTGGATGTAGAAGACCTGGCCCTCACGCAGCAGTTCACGGCGGATCGCGGCGCCGATCTGCTTCTCCTCGTACGGCCCGACGAAGGTCAGCACCGGGTGCCGCTCCTCCGGAGGCGTGGTGATCGTGGACATCTCACGGATGCCGGTCACGGCCATTTCGAGGGTGCGGGGGATGGGGGTCGCGGACATCGTCAGGACGTCGACGTTGGCGCGCAGCTTCTTCAGCTGCTCCTTGTGCTCGACGCCGAACCGCTGCTCCTCGTCGACGATGACCAGGCCGAGGTCCTTGAACTTGGTCTCGGAGGAGAACAGCCGGTGGGTGCCGATGACGACGTCCACGGAACCCTCGCGCAGCCCCTCCAGGACGGCCTTCGCCTCGGTGTCCGTCTGGAAGCGGGACAGCGCCTTCACGCTCACCGGGAACTGCGCGTACCGGTCGCCGAACGTGCCGAAGTGCTGCTGCACCAGCAGTGTGGTCGGCACCAGCACAGCCACCTGCTTGCCGTCCTGGACGGCCTTGAAGGCGGCCCGGACGGCGATCTCGGTCTTGCCGTAGCCGACGTCGCCGCAGATCAGGCGGTCCATGGGAATCGACTTCTCCATGTCCTCCTTGACCTCGGCGATCGTGGTGAGCTGGTCGGGCGTCTCCGCGTAGGGGAAGGCGTCCTCCAGCTCGCGCTGCCAGGGCGAGTCGCCGCCGAAGGCGTGGCCCGGGGCGGCCATGCGGGCGCTGTAGAGCTTGATCAGGTCGGCGGCGATCTCCTTGACGGCCTTCTTGGCGCGGGCCTTGGTCTTGGTCCAGTCGGCGCCGCCCAGGCGGTGCAGGGTGGGCGCCTCGCCGCCGACGTACTTGGTGATCTGCTCCAGCTGGTCGGTGGGGATGTAGAGGCGGTCGCCGGGCTGGCCGCGCTTGGCGGGGGCGTACTCGACGACGAGGTACTCGCGGGTGGCGCCCTGCACGGTGCGCTGGACCATCTCGATGTAGCGGCCGACGCCGTGCTGCTCGTGGACGATGTAGTCGCCCGGCTCCAGGGTGAGCGGGTCGATGGTCTTGCGGCGCCGCGCGGGCATGCGGGCGCCGTCCTTGCCGGCGGCCTTCTGCCCGGACAGGTCGGTCTCGGTGAGGACGGCGACCTTCAGCGCCGGGTGGACGAAGCCGTAGTCGATGGACCCGCACGACACGTGCACGACCGACGGCTCGATCTCGCCCAGGTCCGCCTCCAGGCGGGCCGCGACGCCCTCGCCGCCGAGCACCTCGACGGTGCGGGCGGCCGGGCCGTGGCCCTCGGTGACGAAGACGGTGCGCCAGCCGTCGGCGAGCCAGCCCTTGGTGTCGGCGAGCGCCTTGGCGGTGTCGCCGCGATAGGTCTCGGGGGCGTGCATGCCGAGCTTGAGGGTGTCGGCCTCCAGTTCGATGTCCGCCGCGAACGGCGACACCGACCACCACATCATGTCCAGCTCGCGCGCGCGGTCGCGGACGTCCGCGATGGACCACAGGGAGGCCGCGCCGACGTCGATGGGCGCCTCGCCGCCGCCCGCGGTGGCGGCCCAGGACGCCTGGAGGAACTCATGGCTGGTGGCCACGAGGTCCGCGGCCCGCGTGCGCACCCGCTCCGGGTCGCACACGACGGCCATGGCGCCCTCGGGCAGGACGTCGATGAGCAGTTCCATGTCGTCGACCAGGACGGGAGCGAGGGACTCCATGCCCTCCACCGCGATGCCCTCGGCGATCCTGCCGAGCAGTTCGCCGAGCTCGGGGTGCTGTTCGGCGAGGGCACGCGCGCGCGTGCGGACGTCGTCGGTCAGCAGCAGTTCCCGGCACGGAGGCGCCCACAGGCCGTGCTCGGCGACCTCCAGGGAGCGCTGGTCGGCGACCTTGAAGTAGCGGACCTCCTCGACGTCGTCGCCCCAGAACTCGATGCGCAGGGGGTGTTCCTCGGTCGGCGGGAACACGTCGAGGATGCCGCCGCGCACGGCGAACTCGCCGCGCTTCTCGACCAGCTCCACGCGCGCGTAGGCGGCCGCCGCGAGGGCTTCGACGACCTCGTCGAGGTCGGCCGTCTGCCCGTTGCGCAACGCGACCGGCTCCAGGTCGCCCAGGCCCTTGACCTGCGGCTGGAGCACGGATCGCACGGGGGCGACGACGACGGAGACCGGGCCGGTCTCGACGTCGTCGGAGCTCGGGTGCGCGAGGCGGCGCAGCACGGCCAGGCGGCGGCCGACGGTGTCGCTGCGCGGGCTGAGCCGCTCGTGCGGCAGCGTCTCCCAGGAGGGGTACTCGACAACCCCGTCCGGCGGCAGCAGCGAGCGCAGGGCAGCCGCCAGGTCCTCCGCCTCCCGGCCGGTCGCGGTGACGGCGAGGACCGTACGGCCGCTCTCGCGGGCCAGGGCGGCCACCGCGAAGGGGCGGGTGGCCGGCGGGCCGACCAGGTCGACGTGCATGCGGTCGCCGGCCGCGGCCGCCTTGACCGCTTCCGCGAGGGCGGTGTCCTTGACGACGGCGTCGAGCAGACCGTGCAGGCTCATGGAGGGGCTTTCCGTCCGGGGTGGGCAACGCGAAGGGCCCGACACGCGGGGCGGGCCGGGGGTTCCCAGAGTACGTCCACGCGGGCGCGATCACCCGGCGGAGTGAAAGGGCCGCACCATGTCACCCGCGGTCTTCCGCCACGTCCAGGGGCCCGGCCCCCGGAGTCGGTGTGACTCCGGGGCCGGGCCCCTTGCCCCCGCAACCCCCGTATGCGGTGGTTCCGACGACCGCCGGGCGGCGGTCTAGTCCGTGGCGATCGCATTCAGGACGTTCATCCGTCCCGCCCGGAACGCCGGGATCAGCGCGGCGAACAGTCCCACGAAGGCCGAGCCGACGAAGACGGCCGTGATCGTCGGCCAGGGGATCTCCAGGACCTTCAGGCCCTCCAGGGCGAGCAGCTGCTGGGCGGTGGCGCCCCAGCCCATGCCGAGGCCGAGGCCGAGCAGCGCGCCGAAGAGGGCGATGACCACCGACTCCAGACGGATCATCCGGCGAAGCTGGCGCCGCGAGAGGCCGATGGCCCGCATCAGGCCGATCTCCCGGGTGCGCTCGACCACCGACAGGGCGAGGGTGTTCACGACACCGAGGATCGCGACGACGATCGCCAGGGCGAGCAGGCCGTAGATCATGTTCAGCAGCTGGCCGACCTGGTCCTTGAGGGCCTCCTTGTAGTCGGTCTGGTCGCGGACCTGGTACTGCGGGTAGTCGTCCAGGGAGGTCTTGAGCGCCTTGTAGGCGGCGGCTTCCCGACCGTCCTCCGCCGCGGCGAAGACCATCTGGTCGAGCGGCATCTTCTCGGCCGGCACGTACTTGGCGAGCGTGGCGATCGAGGTGTACATCGCGCCCTGGTCGATCACGGCGTCGCTGCTGGTGATGGCGCGGACGGTGAGCCGGGCGGTGGCGCCGTCGCCGAAGGAGACGGCGACCTTGGAGCCGATGCGGATGCCGTGGTCCGAGGCGAACTCCTCGTGGACGGACATCGAGTCGGGCCGGTAGGCGTCGGCGAGGGTGCCCTGGACGGTCTCGACGCGCAGGTCCTCGGCGTAGGTCGGGTCGGCGGCGGTGACCGAGGTGTCCTTGGCCGTCCTGCCGTCGGGGGTGCGGAAGTCGGCATCGAGCGACTTGTACTCGGTGACGTGGGTGAGGCCGGGCGTGTTCTTGACGGCCTGGACGGCCTGCGGGGTGATGAGCTGGCCGGCGTCGTTGCCGATGATGAAGTCGGTGCCGACGCTCTTGTCGAGTTCGTCGGTGGCCGAGGCGACCATGGAGGACCCGACCACGGACAGGCAGGCGACGAGCGCGAGGCCGATCATCAGCGCGGCACCGGTGGCGCCGGTACGGCGCGGGTTGCGCAGGGCGTTGCGCTCGGCCATGCGGCCGACGGGGCCGAAGATCCGCAGCAGTACGGCGCTGAGCACCCGCACCACGCCGCCGGCGAGGACCGGTCCGATCACCACGAGGCCGATGAGGGTGAGGACGATGCCGAGGCCGAGGAACTGGACGCCCTCGCTCGCCTTGTCCACGGTGGTGGTGACGTAGAGGGCGAATCCGCCCGCGCCGGTCAGGACGAGTCCGATGAGGGCGCGGACGATGCCGGCCCTGCCGTCGGCGGGGGTGCCCGCGTCGCGCAGGGCGGCCATCGGGGAGATCCTGCCCGCGCGGCGGGCCGGCAGGTAGGCGGCGAGGACGGTGACGACGACGCCGAGGACCAGGCCGATCGCGGGGGTGGTCCAGGCGATGGTCAGGTCGTCGGTGGACAGGTTCACGCCCATGGCGCCCATGAGCTTCATCAGCCCGATCGCGAGGCCGACGCCCGCGGCGGCGCCGAGGACGGAGCCGACGACGCCGAGCAGCAGCGCCTCGACGAGCACGGACCGGTTGACCTGCTTGCGGCTCGATCCGATGGCCCGCATCAGGCCGATCTCCCGGGTGCGCTGGGCGACCAGCATGGAGAAGGTGTTGATGATCAGGAAGACGCCGACCAGGAACGCGATCCCGGCGAAGCCGAGCATGGCGTACTTGATGACGTTCATGAACTCGCCGACGTCCTCGGCGTTGGCGTCGGCGACCTCCTTGGCGGTCTGCACCTTGTAGTCGCCGTCGAGGGCGGCGGCGATGCTCTTCTTGACCTGCGCGTCGCTCAGGCCGTCCGCGGCGGTGACGTTGATGTCGGTGTAGACGTCCTTCTCGCCGACGAGGGCCTGCTGGGCGGTCGGGGTGTCGAGGTAGAAGATCGCAGCGCCGGGGTTGGTGACGGTGAAGTCGGCGATGCCGGAGATCTTCGCCTTGTGCGTGCCGACGGCCGTGATCACGGAGATCCGGTCGCCGAGCGCGAGGTGGTGCTTGTCGGCGGTGTCCGCGTCGACCATGACCTGGCCGGAGCCCTCCGGCGCGGTGCCGGAGGAGATCTTCATGGTGCGGGCCTCGTTGGCGTTCCAGCTGCCGACGATGGTGGGGGCGCCGCCGGACGGCGAGAGGCTGTCCTTGTCGGCGTCGATAACGGTCACGGAGGTGGAGAAGACGGTCCCCTCGGCCGACTTCACGCCGTCGACCGCGCGGACCCTGTCGGCGACGGAGGCCGGCATGACCGGCGGCTTGCCGTTGTCGGCGGTGGTCTCGCCGGTCTCGGAGGCGTCCTCGGGGGTGACGGTGACGTCGGAGGCGGTGGCGGCGAACAGCTTGTCGAACGTCGTGTTCATGGTGTCGGTGAACACGAGCGTGCCGCACACGAACGCCACGGAGAGCAGCACCGCCACCGCGGACAGGGCCATGCGCCCCTTGTGCGCGAAGAAGTTGCGCAGTGAGGTCTTGAGCACGGTCATGACGTACGCCCCCGGGCGTCGAAGTCCTTCATGCGGTCCAGCACCTGCTCGGCGGTGGGATTGTGCATCTCGTCGACGATGCGGCCGTCGGCAAGGTAGAGCACGCGGTCGGCGTAGGAGGCGGCGACGGGGTCGTGGGTGACCATGACGATGGTCTGGCCGAGTTCGTCGACCGAGCGACGCAGGAAGCCGAGGACCTCCGCGCCGGCGCGCGAGTCGAGGTTTCCGGTCGGCTCGTCACCGAAGATGATCTCGGGCCGGGCGGCGAGCGCGCGGGCGACGGCGACCCGCTGCTGCTGACCGCCGGACAGCTGGGTGGGACGGTGCTTGAGCCGGCCCGCCAGGCCGACGGTCTCCACCACACGGTCCAGCCACGCCTTGTCGGGCTTGCGGCTGGCGATGTCCATCGGGAGCGTGATGTTCTCGATGGCGTTCAGGGTGGGCAGCAGGTTGAAGGCCTGGAAGATGAAGCCGATCCGGTCCCGGCGCAGCTGGGTGAGCTTCTTGTCCTTCAGGGCGGTGATCTCGGTGTCGTCCACGTAGATCTGACCGCTCGTCACGGTGTCGAGCCCGGCCAGGCAGTGCATCAGCGTGGACTTGCCGGAGCCCGAGGGGCCCATGATCGCGGTGAACTGCCCGCGTGCGATGTCCACGTCGACGTGGTCCAGGGCGACGACCCGGGTCTCGCCGGACCCGTACGCCTTGACGACCTGCCGCGCCCGCGCGGCAACGGCCGTACGCCCTCCAGTGCTCTTGTGCCCGGGAATGGTCACAGCCGATGTCACGGTATGTCTCCTAAGTCGGTCAGTGGACGGTCGTCCGGGTCCCTCGGTGCCGAGGTGGCCGGCCGGCCGGAATCGCTGTTACGCCGATGAGTCTGGTCCCCGGGAGGGGTCCGGCGCGCTGGTGCCGGACCCCGTCTTCACCGGGGGAAAACCCCACCCCCGAAGGTGTGGCGGGCCGCCCCTGTCGACGTAAAGCCAGGTTAAGGACGGGGCCCGGTCCGTCTCGTCCTCCGGCGGGACGAACCCTCCCCGAACCGAAGTACGGAGGTACCCCTAGGGGAGTCCGCCGCTGGGCGGAGTGCTCCTGGGGGTCCGGGTACGTCTCCGGTCGCACTCAGCCTCCACCCTGCCGTCGCGTCAGGCTCAAGTGGGAAGCTGTTCGCCAGCAGATGGGTGCAAGAGGCAACGACCACCGCGAGGCGACGGCGAACCGGGAGGACGACACGTGGGCAGTACCGGACCCGCGACCACCGACACCGCACAGAAGGACGGTCCGCCGCGGCGGCGCGGGCCCGTGGTCGCGGGGCTCATGCTGACTACGGCGCTGGCCGCCCTGGACTCCACGATCGTCTCCACCGCCGTCCCGCAGATCGTCGGGGACCTGGGCGGCTTCTCCGTCTTCTCCTGGCTGTTCTCGGGATATCTGCTGGCCGTCACGGTCACCCTGCCCGTCTACGGCAAGCTCTCCGACACCTTCGGCCGCAAACCCGTCCTGGTCGCCGGCGCCGTGCTGTTCCTGCTCGGCTCCCTGCTGTGCGCGCTCGCCTGGAACATGGGCGCGCTGATCGCCTTCCGCGTCGTCCAGGGGCTGGGCGGCGGCGCGCTGCAGGGCACCGTACAGACCCTCGCCGCGGACCTGTACCCGCTCAAGGAGCGCCCGAAGATACAGGCGAAGCTGTCCACCGTGTGGGCGGTGTCCGCGGTGACGGGCCCCGCGATCGGCGGTCTGCTCGCCGGGTACGCCGACTGGCGCTGGATCTTCCTGGTCAATCTGCCCGTCGGCGGCCTGGCGCTGTGGCTGCTGGTCCGTCATCTGCACGAGCCCGAGCGGAAATCCGCGGCACGCGCGCGCGGGGAGCACCGGTCCGCGGCACGCGCGCGCGTGGACTGGGCCGGCGCGCTGGCCGTGTTCGCCTGCGGCGGGGTCCTGCTGACCGCGCTGGTGCAGGGCGGGGTGGCCTGGCCGTGGCTGTCGGCGCCCTCGCTGGCCCTGTTCGCCGCGGGGCTGGTGCTGGCCGGTGTGGTCGTCGCCGTGGAACGCCGTGCGGCCGAGCCGATCATCCCGGGCTGGGTGTGGCGGCGGCGCACCATCGCCGCGGTCAACCTCGCCCTCGCGGCGCTCGGTCTGCTGATGGTGGCTCCCACGGTGTTCCTGCCGACTTACGCCCAGTCCGTGCTCGGTCTCGGCCCGGTCGCGGCGGGCTTCGTGCTGTGCGTGTGGACGCTGAGCTGGCCCATCGCCGCCGCGCACAGCCAGCACCTGTACCGGCGGATCGGCTTCCGGGACAGCGCCCTGCTGGGCATCGGCACGGCCGCGCTGATCCTGTTCGCCTTCCCGTTGCTGCCCTACCCCGGCGAGGCCTGGCAGCCCGCGCTGCTGATGCTGCTGCTCGGCGGGGCGCTCGGCTTCTTCCAGCTCCCGCTCATCGTGGGGGTGCAGTCCACGGTCGGCTGGTCCGAGCGCGGCACCGCCACCGCCTCGATCCTCTTCTGCCGCCAGACCGGGCAGACCGTGGGCGCCGCGGTCTTCGGCGCCGTCGCCAACGGTGTCCTCGCCGCCCGCCTGGGCGGCGCGGGCGACCTCGACTCGGTGACCCACGCCCTCGACTCCGGCGCCGCGGCCGAGGCGACCCGACGGGCCGTCGCGGACGCCGTCCACGCCGTGTATCTGGGCGCCGCGATCGCCGCCGCGGTGGCGTTCGCGGTGCTGCTGTTCGTCGCCCCGCGACGGTTTCCGGTGCTGCCCCCGGACCCGGGAAGCGGGCCCGGCGAGCTCGCGGACCGATCGGACGGACCGGGCGGGGTCGCCAAAAGTCCGAGTTAACGGCGGTAACACCGCAGGTCAGCGCGGGAAACGGTTACCGACCACTCAGTTTGTCGAAACCCTCGCGCAATAAGTTCCCGGCGAGTAGCGTGCGTGGCCCGTGCCCCCCACTCCCTGCGGTCCGCCGCCACGGACCCGAGCCACGCAAGGAGCCCCGGGATGTCCTACGACCCGTCCCCGTCGTACCCGCACACCGGCCCACCGCCCACCCCGCCCCCGTACACCCCGCCCTCGTTCACGCCACGGTCGTACGGCGGTCAGCCCTACGGCGGTCAGCCCTACGGCGGCGAGAGCCAGGGCGGCCTCCCGTACCCCGGCCAGGACGGGCGACCGTATCCGGGCCACGGCGGCCCCGGCACGCACCACCACGGCGAACAGGGCCCCACCTACCCCTGGCAGCCCGCGCCGAGCCCCGAGCCGCCCGCCCGGCGGCCCGCCCCCGTGCACGCCCCGCTCGGCCACCACAGCGACCTGCGCATCCTGCGCAGCGCCTACCGCTGGCAGCGCCGCACCGCCACGCTCACCGCGCTCGGCTACTTCGTGCTGTTCCTGCTCCTGTCGGCGTTCGCCCCCGGCTTCATGGCCGGCACCGTCACCGCCGGCCTGCCCGTCGGACTGCTCCTCGCCCTCGTCCAGGTCCCCGTCACCTGGCTGGCGATCGGCCTGTACGAGTACACGGCCCGCCGCTACGTCGACCCCATCGCCAGCCGCATCCGGGAGCAGGCCCGGCTCGACGCCAAGCGGGGGGCCACGCGATGACCGGCTTCAGCGACACCAGCCAGACCCTGTCCCTGATGGCGTTCACCGCCGTCGCCACCGTCACCCTGCTGCTGTGCGTGATGACCGGCCCTGACCGGGACGACCTCGACGAGTTCTACACCGGCTACAACTCCCTGTCCCCCATGCGCAACGGCCTGGCCATCGCCGGTGACTACATCTCCGCCGCGACCGTCCTCGGCACCGGCGGAGTCATCGCGCTCTACGGCTACGACGGTGTCGTACTCGCCCTGAGCACCGCCCTGTCGCTGATGCTGCTGATGTTCCTGCTGGCCGAACCCCTGCGCAACGCGGGCCGGTTCACCATGGGCGACGCCTTCGCCCGCCGCATGCCGGGCCGCAAGGTGCGCATCGCCGCAAGCCTGGTGACCCTCGCGGCACTGCTGCCGCTGATGCTGGTGCAGCTCGCCGGCACCGGACAGCTGCTCTCCTTCATCCTCGGCTTCTCCGGCGAGTCGGTGCAGACCGGCTGCATCGTCGGCGTCGGCGCGCTGATGATCAGCTACGCCGCCATCGGCGGCATGAAGGGCACCGCCCTGATCCAGATGGTGAAGATGGTGATGCTGCTCGGCTCCGGCGCCGTCGTCGCCGCGCTGATGCTGAACCGCTTCGACTGGGACCCGGGCGCCCTGTTCGGCGCCGCCGCCGCGCAGAGCGGGGTCGGCGACGCCTTCCTGCGCTCCGGCCTGGAGTTCTCGGGCGGCCCGTTCCCCGCACTCGACATGGTCAGCTCGCAGCTGGCCGTCGTCCTCGGCGGCGCCTGCCTGCCGCACGTCACCATGCGCATGTACACCGCCTCCAGCGCCCGTCAGGTGCGCCGCTCGATGTCCTGGGCCGTGTCCACCGTCGCCCTGTTCGTGCTCGTCATCACCGTCGTCGGCTTCGGGGCGACCGCCCTGATCGGACGCGCCGCGCTCACCCAGGCCGACCCGCAGGGCAACTCCGCCTATCTGCTCGGCTCAAGGGCCGCGTTCGGGGCCGAGATGTCCACCGCGGAGACCTTCCTGTTCACCGCCGTCACCACCGCGCTGTTCCTGACGCTGCTCGCCTCGGTCGCCGGGATGATCCTCGCCTGCGCCAACTCCCTCGCCCACGACGTCTACGCCACCCGCAGACGCGAGACCTCCGGCCGCCATGAGATGGCCCTGGCCCGGATCTCCGCCCTCGCCGTCGGCATCCCCGCCGTCCTGCTCGCCACGCTCGTCCAGCACCGCAGCCTCCAGCCGCTGGTGACGGTCTCCTTCTGCATCGGCGCCTCCGCGCTCGCCCCCGCCCTCGTCTACAGCCTCTTCTGGCGCCGCTACACCCGTACCGGCCTGCTGTGGACTCTCATCGGCGGCACCCTCTCCGTCTTCCTGCTGCTGCCGGGCACCAACCTCGTCTCCGGCTCGCCCCACTCCGCCTTCCCCGAGGCCGACTTCAACTTCTTCCCCTTCACCACCACCGGCCTCGTCACCGTCCCGCTCGGCTTCGCCCTCGGCTGGCTCGGCACACTGGCCTCCGGCCGCGGCAAGGCGGCGGAACAGCGACACCAGTACGAGGCGGTCGAGGGCTGGATCCTGGCGGGGGCGGTCAGGAAGAACTGACACCCCGGCCCCGCGCGCTACTCCGCGGGCAGCCTGCCGCCCGTCAGGGACGCCAGGCTGTCGCGGACATGGTCGATATGGGCGTGCACATCGTCCCAGCGCTCGCCGTGCTCACGCAGGACGCGCTCGGTCTCACGGGCGATACGGTCCTCGCGCAGCCGGGCCTCGGCGAGGAGTTCGGCGGCACGCGCGCGTGCCTCCTCCTGCCGATGGCGGGCGGACTCCTCGGCCTCGGCGAACGCCTGCTCGGCCTCGGACAGGGCGGCCTCCGCCCGCGCGACGAGCCGGGCGTGGTGGGCGTCGAGGGCGGCGGCAGCCTCCTCGGCCTCACGCTCGGCGGCGGCCCGGCGCTCGGCGTGCTCCTTGTCCTGCTCGGCGAGCACGGCGGCGGTGCGGTGACGCATCTCACGCAGGGCGGCGAGCGCCTCGGTACGCCGCTCCTTGACCTCGCGACGGCTGGTCACGCGCACATCGTCCGCCTCGGCGCGCGCGGCCAGCAGCAGCTGACGGGCGCGTTCCTCGGCGTCCGCGCGCACCGCCTCGGCGGCCTCGTGCGCCTGCCCGCGTACGCCCTCGGCGTACGACTCGGCCCGCGCGACCTGCTCCCGCGCCGCGCTCCGCGCCCGCTCACGCAGTTCCGCCGCCTCTTCCACCCCGAGCCGGAAGAGACACCGGGCACGCTCCCCGAGCGCGTCGTACGTCTGCGGAGCGAGCCCCGCCACCGTCTCGCGAAGCCGCTCGGCCTCCGCCTCCATCCCCTTGGCCAGCACGGTCAGCCGGGCGGCCCGCTCCCAGGCGGCGTCCCGGTCCCGGCACAGCGCCGTCATGAACCGCTCCACCTGCGCCGGACGGTAGCCACGCCCCCGGACGGCCACGAAGCCGTGCGGCGACACCGGTGCGCTGCTCATCCCTGGAACCCCTCTCCGCCGATCCGCGCACGCCACATGGGCACGACGACGTGCGCCCGCGACACACGAACGCTTTCGATCGAGTGCTCGCGCTTTTCGATTTCGCGCACATCTTGATGGATCGGACGGAAGTGTTCATAACGCGACACTCCGCACATAAGTTACGTGAACCAAACACAGAAGGGCCGGACCGGTCGTCCAACGACCCGGTCCGGCCCCTCCACACGCGCGTGGAACGCGCTTCGCCGTCAGTGACGAGACGTCACAGCAGCCCGTCCCACATCTGCTCCAGCAGCACCGACCACCAGCTCTCCGGCGACCCCAGCGCCGCCGGGTCCAGCGAGGCGAGCTGCGCCTGGAAGTCGACGGTCCAGCGGCCCGCCTGCTCCTGGTTCAGCCCGAACCGCAGCCGCCACATCCGGCCCAGCAGAGCCAGACAGCGCACCAACTCCGGCAGACCGGTGTTCACGAACTGCGGCGGCACCGGCGCCCCACCGGGCCCCGCCTCCACCGGCACCGCGACGATGTTCGCCGTCCCGTACTGCACACAGATCGCCCGGCCGAAGTCCGTACCCATCACCAGGTACGAGCCCGCGTCCGCGGCCGGCTGCACACCCCGCTCCGCCGCCAGCTCCGCCAGCGTCGGCACCGGCCGCCCCGGCTGGGCCTGCGCCCAGAAGAACGGGCCCATGTCCAGCGGCAGCCCCGCCACGACCAGCGTGTGCGCCACGACCGGCGGCACACCCTGCCGGGACACCGCCGCCTGCTCGAAACGGAACACCCCCGGCCCGAACGCCGCCGCCAGCTCCTGCGCCACGGCCTCCGGCGGGACCGGCGGCAGAGGCCGCACCCCGGACAACGGCGCCCGCACCGGAGCCGGCCGCGCCGGACCGTCCGCCACCTGGTGCAACTCGCCCTGGTGCGCCAGCAACTGCCGCATCCCCTGCTGCCGGCTCGCGTGATCCGTGCCGTAGGGCGCGATGCTCGTGATCCGCGCCTGCGGCCACTGCTCCCGGATCATCCGCGCGCAGTACGCACCCGGCAGCTCGCACGACTCCAGCTCGGTGTGCAGCTCCAGCACCTGGTCCGGCGGCACGTTCATCGCCCGCAGCTCATGGAAGATCTGCCACTCCGGGTGCGGCGTACCCGGCGCCGAACGCCGGATCAGCTGCTGCTCGGAGCCGTCCTGCGCCCGGTAGCGCAGCACCGCCTGGTAGCCCGGACCGACCGTGGGCAGCCCGGTGGGCGGCTGCTGCGGATAGCCGTACGCCGGCGGAGGCGTACCCGGTCCACCCGGCGCCATCGGCTGCGGCACGCCCACGCCCGGCGGCATACCGGGGACGCCCGGAACGCCGGGGGCACCGGGAGCCGAGGGCGGCGGAGGCACGCCCGGCCCGGCGACCGGAGGGGCCGCCAGCACGGTCTCCGCGTGGTGCACGGCACCCTGCGGGCCGCCCGCGGAGCCGGGTGCACCAGGCGCACCGGGAGCACCGGGGGCGTGACCCACGCCGGGCATGCCCGGCATGCCCGGCGGCTGCGGGGCGCCGGGAGCGTGCGGCGCGTTCGAGGCGCCCGGCACACCGGGTGCGCCCGGCGCCTGCGGCACTCCCGGAGCACCCGGAGCGCCCGGAGGCTGCGGGGCGCCACCGCCCGTGCCACCCCGGCCCGGGTCGGCCAGCATCGTCGCCGCGTGGTGGACACCGCCCGGCGGCGTACCGCCCGGCGCGCCCGGCGGCTGCGGCGCGCCGGGTCCGCCCGCGACCTGCGGGCCGTCGGGGCCCAGCGCGGACACGAGCTGCGTGGGGATGTACCCACCCGTCCCGGCACCGGGAGCACCCGGCGCAGCGGGAGCCGGCGGCGGCGTACTGCCCTGCGGCGTACCCGGGTTGTGCGCTCCCGGCACGCCGGGAACCCCCGGCGCCCCCGGCGGAGGCGGCGTCGCGCCCCCGGGCCGGGTGCCCGGTGCCCCCGGAACACCCGGCGGCGGAGGCGGCGTCGCACCGCCCCGCGCCCGGCGCGGCGGAGGCGTGGCCTTGCTGGTGGCGGCGTCGGCGATGTCACCGGCGTTCGGCGCGAGCCGCCCCGGCGCACCCGGACCGGCGGGCGCCTGAGGCACGGCACCCTGGGCGCCGCCCGCGCTCCCCGCGCCCGGCCCCTGCGGATAGCCGTACGGCGGCGTGCCCGGCACCGGCGGAGGCGTGCCCGGCACCGGCGGAGGCGTACTGCCCTGCGGCGCACCCGGAGCGTGCGCTCCCGGCACCTGCGCGCCCGGTCCGTGCGCTCCCGGTCCGTGCGGGTCCCGCAGCGCCGGTTCGATCGTGGTCCGCGGCAGCTGACTGCCGCCCGAGATCAGGGCCGTCTTGGCCTCCGGCGCCACCGGCGGCGGCACAGCCTCGTCCAGCCCGCTCAGCGGCGGAGCGAACACCGTCTCGGGCAGCGGAACGGAACGGTCCTCACCGGCATCGGCGTTGGTGTCCGTCCCCGCCCAGGGAGTCGCCCCCGGCACCGGCCCGCCCAGGGAACCGCCACCCGGCGAGGGCGCGGGCACCGAAACTCCGGCCCCCGAAACCCCGGGCGCGGGCGTCCCCGGAAAAGCGGCACCGCCCGTTGACTCACCACCGGGCATGCCGCCCACGGGCGCACCACCCGCCGGCACCCCCGCCTGCGTCTGAGCCAGCGGCACCCCGGCCTGCGTCTCCGGCAACGCCGAACCCCCGGCCGCACCGGCCGAACCCGAGCCCGCGGACCCGGCCGCCGCCGAACCGGCCCCCGAAGTCCCGGCCTCCCGCCGATCCGGAACGCCCATCCGGTCCGCCGCCTCCTGCAACCACTCCGGCGGAGTCAACAGGAACGACGTCTGATTCAGATCGACCCGCGCGGCAGCCGGCGGCGGCGCGTCCGCCGGAACCTGCGCACTCACCCCGTACTCCTCCTCGTACCGGCGGATCACCTCACCCACCGGCAGCCCCGGCCACAGCGTCGCCTCGCCACTGTCACGGGCGATCACCAGCCGCTGCGCACCACCGTCCGAACGCGGACCGTCCGCACGGTCCTCCGCCCACACCACGAAACCGAGCCCGAACTCCCGCACCCGCACCTCACGATGCTGATACGAGGGAACGTCCCCGTTGACCCACTCCTCGGCGCGCTCCTGCGCCTGCGCAAACGTCACCATCGCGAAGCTCACTCCCCCGCAGTGCCCGAGACCGGCACGGACCGCGCGAAGCCGCCGTCCACCATCAGATTCGCCACCGTCTCCAACTCCGGCGGCGAACCCGCCAACCGGGACAGGAACACATCGAAGTCCTCACCGCAGGGCAGCAACAACCGCTCCACCCGCTCGGCCGGCGGCCACGAGGGATCCACGTCACGAGCGTCGTCGTACGCGCAGAACCACACCGAGCCGACCCGCTCGCCCTTCACCTTCACCGCCAGCAGACCACCCTGCACGAAGGAGACACCCAGATAGTCCTTCGTCAGATGGTCACGCAGACACTTGTTCACGTACACCAGGTCGTTGACCGCCGCCTCGTCCCGCACCGTGAAGAACGGCTGATCGAGCAGCAGCCCCAACTCCGGATCCAGAGCCGTCCCCACCGGCGCGCTCCCGCCCGCCGCCTTCAGGAACGACCGATAGGCACCCGGCAGCCGGTACCCCAGGTCCTCCTCGACCTGCTGCACCTGCTGCTCCGTCACCGCCACACCCGACTTCGGCAGCCCGAAATGCGCCGGACGCGTCTCCTGCAACGGCCGCGTACCCCGCTTGCCCTGGTCCACCGCCGCCGTCGCCACCCCACCGTGATGCCGCAGCAACGCCTTCACCTCGACCGGAACCAGCTCCAGCCGCCGCGAACCCGCCACGTGATGCCACGTCCAGCCGTGCGGCGTCGCCACCGCGGGCACCGTGTCCCACAACACATGACCCGACGCCGCGAGCGCCGCGTTCGCCGACACGTAGTCCGTCAGCCGCAACTCGTCGACACCGAAACCCTCCGGCGGATCGGCGATCTCCGCCGCCGCACGCGCATAAGCGGAGAAGTCGGGATATCCGTGCTCGTCCACCCGCACCCCCGCCGGATGACGGCTCGCCCGCACCGGGTCCGGGAAATGCACGACCTGCCCGGCGTAGGCCGCGTTCGGCGGCGCGGCCTGCTGCCCAAGCCGACCTGTCGTCATGGCGGTTGCCCCCTGCGGCACTCTGTACGGCCCGTAGCCGCCGGCCCAGTGCCGACCCTGCCCACCACGGTCCGTATCCGACTGTCTCCAACACGCTGAACGCTGTCACCAACGCATTGACCGCACCTGTCGCGGCACCGACAGCCTATGCGGTACACCTCCGGCGGTCACCGGGCCTCCGCTTCCGTGACCAGCCGTCACCCCGCCGTGACAGCCCGCCCAAACCCCCGCGTGTCGCACCGCCCCAGCTTCCGCACCAGGCACGCCATTTGGCAGTCTGGACCCTTCGGGGGGATGCCCGGGAGGGGATGACGATCATGAACGCGACGCGGACGGGACCACACACAGCCACCAACGGCGACCCCCGCGTGGGATGGAGCCACACAGAAACTCCACACACCCCCACCCTCCTCCAACGCCGCGACGGCATCCTCCCCACCGTCGCCGCCGCCCTCTCCGTACGCGGCGCCACCCTCACCGGCACCGCCGCCCGCGGCGACACCCCACCCCCGCTCCACCCCCTCGTCCAGGACTTCCTCGACACCCTCACCAGCGACCGACGCGACCGCTCCACCGGCCGCTGCGCCGAAACCATCCTCATCTCACGCCACATCACCGCCGCCGACGCCGACCGCAGCAAACGCGCCGCCCGCAAACCCATGACCAACGGCGAAGCCCGCAAAGCCCTCAGACAGGCCAAACTCACCACCCGCCGCATCCGCGAGGACGGCGACCCCCTCCACGGCGGCTTCGCCACCCCCTGCCACGCCTGCACCGCCCTCAGCGCCCACTTCGGCGTACGCATCGTCGACCCGGCCACCACGGCCGACTGACCCGCCCGAACACCCGCACCCGCCCCACGCACCGAACAAAGGACAGATGCACCCCGACCGCGCCTCCACCACGCGCTTTCCCGTCCCCGTCGACGCCACCCTGCGCACCGCCGGCTGGCACCCCGGACGCTGGGACATCAAACAGGCCGAGATCTGGGCCGACACCCTGCGCGACCACATCTCCCCCGCGGGCCACCGGCACGCCATCTTCCCCGCCGCCGTCGAGGCCTGGGCCGAATTCGGCGGCCTCCACCTCGCCCCCACCGGCCCCGGCCGCCAGATCGCCCCCGCCGCGCTCCACCTCGACCCACTGCACGGCCTGCACCTCGCCCGCACCCTCGGCGACCTCGGCCGCGCCCTCGACACCGAGGTCAGCCCCCTCGGCGCCGAACCCGACACCGGCAGCCTCATCGCCATCGACACCGAAGGCCGCGTCTACGCCCTCGACCACACCGGCGACTGGTACCTCGGCCCCGACATCGACCAGGCCCTCAACACCCTCGTCGCCGGCATACAGCCCACCCGCCTCACCACCGGCTGACCACCGCCGGCCGAGCCGCGCCCTACGAGGCCGGAATCACCGCCGACACCCGGAAACCCCCCGCGTCCGTCGGCCCCGACACAAACACCCCACCGAGCGCCACGACCCGCTCCCGCATCCCCACCAGGCCGTTCCCACCGGACGGCAGCAGCGCCGACGACGCCACCTCCGGCGGCGGCTCGTTCTCCACCTGCATCGCGATCTCCGAGACCCGATGCGCGAGCCGCACGTACGTCTTCGCGCCCGCCGCGTGCTTGTGCACGTTCGTCAGCGCCTCCTGCACCACGCGATACGCCGTCTGCTCGATCTCCGCCGCATACGCCCGCACGTCGCCCTCCACCGACAGCGCGACCACCATCCCCGCGGCCGCCGACTGCCCCACGAGCTCCTCCAGCTCCTCCAGAGACGGCCCCTCGGCCTGCTCGTCCGCGGCCCGCGACGCCGCCACCGCCACTGCCACGAGCGGCACCTCACGCGCACGCGAACCCTCAGCGCTGCGCAGCACACCCAGCATCTCCCGCAGCTCCGTCAACGCCTGCCGGCCCATGTCCCCCACCAGCGCGGCGTTCCTCGCCGCCTTCTCCGGGTCCTTACGGGCCACGGCCTGCAACGCCGCGGCATGCACCACCATGAGACTCACCCGATGCGCGACCACGTCGTGCATCTCCCGCGCGATCCGCGTCCGCTCCTCGCCCCGCGCCCACTCGGCCCGCTCCTCGGCCCGCTCGGCCAGCAGCTGCAACTCGCGCTCCAGGCTGTCCGCCCGCTCCCGCAGGCTCTCCATCAGCCGACGCCGCGCACCGACGTACATCCCCAGCAGCAACGGCGGAGCCGTCATCCCCACCGACATCGTCACCGCGATGAACGGCACCGCCCACTCGCCGAGCCGCACCTCGGAGTCGGACAGCCGCCGCGCCTGCACGAACGTCACCACGAACATGCCCAGCAGCGACATCCCCGCGAGCGAGGCGATGATCCGGCGCGGCAGCTCGGACGCGGCGAGGGTGTAGAGACCCACGACGCCCATGAGGTAGCCCATCTCCGCCGGGGCGACCGCGATGGACACGAGCACCACGGCGATCGGCCACCGCCGCCGCACGAGCAGGACCGACCCGGCGAGCACGCCGAACACGACCCCCACCGCCACCGGAATCCCGGCGTCCCCCGCGAACTCGACGCCCCTGGCCCCGCACTCGACCGCGGACACCAGCGCCAGCGACCCGTCCAGCAGGGCACCGCGCCACCTGACCCACCACCACGGCCCCTGCCGGGCCGCGGCATGCTCTTCCCCCGTCGTGGTCATGCGACCAGCCTACGGTCGCCACCCCTCCCTTTTCCGGCGAGTTTCGACGACTGGCCTACACCACAGCCCGTAATCGGATAACCGCCAAACCAACAGATATCCCTCGAACTGTTGAATCGCACCGCGTTCGACCCCGGAACCTTCCATTCCGGCCAGACGGTATGCCCATGGCACATTCCACAGGCAAGTACGCGGATTTCGAGGGCCTCCGAGACAGAGCGGTGACGCTGCGGCGGGCGGGGCTCAGCAGGCGCCAGATCCGCGACCGGCTGCACGTCGACAACAACGACATCCTCAACCGGCTCCTGGAGGGCGAGCCGCCCCCGGCATGGACAAGTCGCCCCAACGCCAAGGACGACCTCCGGGCAAAGGCCCGCGAGCTGCGACTCGAGGGCTGGACATATGACCAGATCCAGATGGAGCTGGGGTGCTCGAAGAGTTCGATCTCGCTGTGGGTGCGCGACCTGCCTCGACCCGAGCGCCGCGACCCGACGGAACAGGCCAGGCTGGCCGCGCGGAAGCGCTGGGAGCACGAGCTGGCCGTACGGGACGCGGAGCGCCAGGAGTCGAAGGCCGCGGCCGCGAGCGAGATCGGCGCGCTGACCGACCGGGAGCTCTTCCTGCTGGGTGTCGGGCTCTACTGGGCCGAGGGCTCCAAGGACAAGCCGTACGCCAGGCGCGAGAAGGTCCAGTTCGTCAACAGCGACCCCGGCGTGATCAGGGTCTTCCTCGCCTGGCTCGACCTGCTCCGCGTCGAGCGAGAACGACGGAGGTACGCCGTCATGATCCACGAGACCGCCGACATCTCCGGCGCGGAGCGCTACTGGGCCGACCTCGTGGGCGCCGACTCCTCGGCGTTCAACAAGACGACCCTCAAGAGGCACAACCCCAAGACGGTCCGCAAGAACGTGGGCGAGAACTACCGCGGCTGCCTGGTGGTCAACGTCCTGCAGGGAGCCGAGTTGTACCGTCGCATCGAAGGCGCCTGGTACGGCATAGTAGGGGCTGTCCGTCCGAGTGATCTATCAAACCGGACATAGCGGTAATCCCGGGTCGTCTAAGGGCAAGACGTCAGATTTTGGTTCTGATCATGGGGGTTCGAGTCCTCCCCCGGGAGCAGTTTTGCAAGTTCGGGTCCTCCCCCGGGAGCCCAACGTGATGCGGGCCCTGACAACACTGTCAGGGCCCGCACTCATATCCCCCCACCACCGCCCCGGTATCCTGCGGATGTCACCCCCTCCCCCAAACAGCCGAAGGGCATCCCGTGAGCGCCATTCGCCCGGCAGCCGTCGTCGTTCTCGCAGCGGGTGAGGGCACCCGTATGAAGTCGGCCACACCGAAGGTCCTGCATGACATCTGCGGCCGCAGTCTGGTCGGCCATGTGCTGACCGCCGCCGGTGAGCTGGACCCCGAGAACCTGGTCGTCGTGGTCGGGCACGCGCGGGAGCAGGTCACGGCCCACCTCGGCGCGGTCGCGCCGGACGTGCGCACCGCCGTGCAGGCGGAGCAGAACGGCACCGGGCACGCCGTGCGGATGGGTCTGGAGGAGCTCGGCGGCCCCCTCGACGGGACCGTGGTCGTCGTCTGCGGCGACACCCCGCTGCTGACCGGCGAGACCCTGCGCCTCCTCGCGGACACCCACTGCGCCGACGGCAACGCCGTGACCGTGCTGACCGCCGAGATGCCGGACGCGACCGGCTACGGCCGGATCGTGCGGGACGACAGCGGTGCCGTGACGGCGATCGTGGAGCACAAGGACGCCGACGACACCGTCCGGGAGATCCGGGAGATCAACTCGGGTGTGTTCGCGTTCGACGGCCGGCTGCTGGCCGAGGCACTGAAGCAGGTGCGCACGGACAACAGCCAGGGCGAGGAGTACCTGACGGACGTGCTCGGGATCCTGCGTGAGGCCGGGCACCGTGTCGGCGCCTCCGTGGCCGGGGACCACCGGGAGATCGCGGGCATCAACAACCGCGTGCAGCTCGCGGAGGCGCGCCGCATCCTCAACGACCGGCTGCTGACGCGGGCGATGCTGACGGGCGTGACCGTCGTCGACCCGGCGACCACGTGGGTGGACGCGACCGTGACGTTCGAGCAGGACGTGGTGGTGCACCCCGGTACGCAGCTCCAGGGCGCGACGCATCTCGCCGAGGGTGCGGAGGTCGGCCCGAACAGCCGGCTGAAGGACACTCGGGTGGGTGCGGGTGCCCGCGTGGACAACACGGTGTCCGACGGGGCGGTCGTGGGTCCGGCGGCGAGCGTGGGGCCGTTCGCGTATCTGCGTCCGGGGACGCGGCTGGGCGCGAAGGGCAAGATCGGTACGTATGTGGAGACGAAGAACGCCTCCATCGGCGAGGGGACGAAGATCCCTCACCTGTCGTACGTGGGTGACGCGACGATCGGCGAGTACTCGAACATCGGTGCCGCGAGCGTCTTTGTGAACTACGACGGGCAGGACAAGCATCACACGACCGTCGGGTCGCACTGCCGCACGGGTTCGGACAACATGTTTGTGGCGCCTGTCACGGTCGGCGACGGTGCCTACACGGCGGCAGGGTCCGTCATCACGAAGGACGTACCGCCCGGTTCGCTGGCCGTGGCCCGTGGTCAGCAGCGGAATATCGAGGGCTGGGTGGCTCGTAAGCGTCCGGGGAGCGCGGCGGCGAAGGCGGCCGAGGCGGCTTCCCGGGAGCCGGGCGGCGAAGGCTGACCGGAAACCAGCGCGCCGAACTCGGCGTACCGTGATAGGTGCACACCCGCACCCCCAGCTGAGACGGCCTCTCACGCCCAGTGGCGAGGTCTGCTCGACACCCAGCTGCGACACCTCTGAGGAGACAGTGCTGTGACCGGGATCAAGACGACCGGCGAGAAGAAGTTGATGTTCTTCTCCGGCCGCGCCCACCCCGAGCTTGCCGAGGAGGTTGCCCACCAGCTGGGTGTCGGGGTCGTCCCGACGAAGGCCTTCGACTTCGCCAATGGTGAGATCTATGTCCGCTACCAGGAGTCTGCGCGTGGTGCGGACTGCTTCCTGATCCAGAGCCACACGGCTCCGATCAACAAGTGGATCATGGAGCAGTTGATCATGATCGACGCGCTGAAGCGCGCGTCGGCCCGCTCCATCACGGTCATCGTGCCCTTCTACGGTTACGCGCGACAGGACAAGAAGCACCGGGGTCGTGAACCGATCTCGGCGCGTCTGGTCGCGGACATGATGAAGACGGCGGGTGCGGACCGCATCCTGGCGATCGATCTGCACACGGACCAGATCCAGGGCTTCTTCGACGGTCCGGTGGACCACCTGTTCGCGCTGCCGCTGCTCGCGGACTACGTGGGCGAGAAGGTCGACCGGGAGAAGCTGACGGTCGTGTCGCCGGACGCGGGCCGTGTGCGCGTGGCGGACCGCTGGTGCGACCGGCTGGGCGCGCCGCTGGCGATCGTGCACAAGCGGCGTGACAAGGACGTGGCGAACCAGGTGACCGTCCACGAGGTGGTCGGTGAGGTCCGTGGCCGGGTGTGTGTCCTGGTAGACGACATGATCGACACGGGTGGCACGATCTGTGCGGCGGCGGACGCGCTGTTCGCGCACGGTGCCGAGGACGTCATCGTGACGGCGACGCACGGTGTGCTGTCGGGTCCGGCGGCGGACCGGCTGAAGAACTCCCGGGTGAGCGAGTTCGTGTTCACGAACACGCTGCCGACGCCGGGTGAGCTGAGTCGTGATCTGGACAAGCTGACGGTGCTGTCGATCGCTCCGACGATCGCGAGCGCGGTGCGTGAGGTGTTCGAGGACGGTTCGGTGACGAGCCTCTTCGACGAGCAGTAAGGGTTCTGCAGTGCCCCCGTGAGCGGGGGCCGGATGATCCTTTTGGGTGCGGCCTTCCTGCCGAGTAGACTGCTGAAGTTGCTCGGCGAGGGAGGCCGCACTTCTGTGTGCGGTGGTCCGTTATCGACGCGCTCTTCGTAGCAGGCCGTTCGTGGCCGGGTGACCACGTCCGCTTACTACTTTCTACGAGGAGTGAACATGTCCGAGGTGAAGCTCGCCGCCGAGACGCGCAACGAGTTCGGCAAGGGTGCCGCCCGTCGCATCCGCCGTGAGAGCAAGGTTCCCGTCGTTCTGTACGGTCACGGTTCCGACCCGCTGCACCTGACTCTGCCGGGTCACGAGCTGCAGCTGGCGCTGCGTACGCCGAACGTCCTGATCTCGCTGGACATCGACGGCAAGTCGCAGGAGCTGGCGATCCCGAAGGCCGTGCAGCGTGACCCGCTGAAGGGCTTCCTGGAGCACGTCGACCTGCTGCTGGTCAAGCGCGGCGAGAAGGTCACGGTCGAGATCCCGGTCGTCGCCGAGGGCGAGCTGGCGGCGGGTGGCAACCTGCTGGAGCACGTGCTGAACGCGCTGCCGGTCGAGGCCGAGGCCACGCACATCCCCGAGTCGGTGTCGGTGTCGGTCGAGGGTCTTGAGGCCGGTGCCTCGGTCCTCGCCAAGGACATCACGCTGCCCAAGGGTGTCACGCTGGCCGTCGAGGAGGACGCGGTCGTCCTTCAGGTGCTGGCCGCGCAGGCCGAGGAGGCCCCGGCGGAGGGCGAGGCCGTCGAGGCCGAAGAGGTTTCCGCGGAGGCCTGAGCCTGGGCTCTGCCGTCGTTCTGTCAGCCGCTGCTTCCTGTCGGGGAGTAGCGGCTGGCGTGTATTCAAGGAGACGTGGACGTGACGACCGATCCGAGTGCCCCCTGGCTGATCGCCGGTCTGGGCAATCCCGGACCCGAGTACGCGATGAACCGGCACAACGTGGGGTTCATGGTGGCTGATCTGCTGGCCGAGCGGATCGGGGGGAAGTTCAAGCGGGCCGGCAAGGCGCAGGCGCAGGTGGTGGAGGGGCGGATCGGGCCGCCGGGGCCGGACAGCCGGCGGGTGATCGTGGTGAAGCCGATGTCGTACATGAACCTGTCGGGGGGTCCGGTGAACGCGTTGCGGGACTTCTACAAGGTGCCGGTGGGCCATGTGGTGGCGGTGCACGACGAGCTGGACATCGACTACGGCACACTGCGGTTGAAGCTGGGCGGCGGGGACAACGGGCACAACGGTCTGAAGTCGATGACGAAGGCGTTCGGTGCGGACTATCACCGGGTGCGGTTCGGGATCGGGCGTCCGCCGGGGCGGATGCAGGTGGCGGACTTCGTGCTGAAGGATTTCTCGTCGGCGGAGCGCAAGGAGCTGGACTTCTTCGTGGACCGTGCGGCGGACGCGGTGGAGTGTCTGGTGATCGAGGGGCTTGAGCGGGCTCAGGGTACGTACAACTCCTGACAACTGGGCGAAACCCTCCCACCGCAGTTGACGGTCCGTGCGGGGATGGCCAAGGATCACGGCCATGCCTTCTGCCTCCGTCTCCGCTCGGCGCGCGGCCAAGGCGGCGCCGGGGACCGTCGTGCTGCGGTTCGGCCGGGTGGCCGCCATGGGTGTGGTCACGGTGCTGATCCTGGTCGCGGGTGTGTGGGCGTCCTGGGGTTCGGCCCAGTACGTGATGCTGACCAAGGGCCGCGAGCGCGGCACGGTCGAGGTGACGAGCTGTGGTGAGCGGGCCTGTTCGGGGCCGTACACGCCGTTGTCGCCGGGGTCGCGGGCGCGGGCGAGTGTCGAGATCGACGACACGGTCGCGGTGGAGAAGGGGCGCACGTACACGGTGGTGGTGAAGCCGGGCGGGGAGAGCGCGGTGCGTTCGGGACCGGCCGGGGTGCTGTACGCGTGGGTTCCGCTCGGTGGCGCGCTGCTGCTGGCGTCGGTGGTGGTCGCGGGCGGGCTGCGCCGGACGCGGGCGGCCTGGGTGCTGGCGGGTTCGGGGTTCACGCTGCTGACGGCGGCTTTCCTGGCCGTCTGAAGGCAGAGGTCGGTGGCCGGTCGTGGACGACGGTCGTGGACGACGGTCGTGGACGACGGTCGTGGACGACGGTCGTGGACGACGGTCGTGGACGACGGTCGTGGACGACGGTCGTGGACGACAAAGGGCGGCACCCTCGCGGGGTGCCGCCCTTTGTCGTGGTGCGGTGTGTGTCAGCCGGTGTTGCGCAGGCCCGCCGCCACACCGTTGACGGTCAGCAGCAGGGCGCGGGCGAGCAGCGGGTCGGGCTGCTCGGCGGCCTCGGCGGCGTCGCGCTGACGCTTGAGGAGGGCGACCTGGAGGTAGCTGATCGGGTCGAGGTAGGCGTCGCGGATGGCGAAGGTCTGCCTCAGGACGGGCTGGGCGTCGAGGAGTTCGGCCTCGCCGGTGACGCGCAGCACTTCGGCGACGGTGAGCTCGTGTTCGGTCTTGATGGTGTCGAAGACGTGCTTGAGCTCAGCGGGGACGAGGGTGTCGACGTAGTGGCCGGCGATGCGCAGGTCCGTCTTCGCGAGGGTCATCTCGACGTTGGAGACGAAGTTGCGGAAGAAGTGCCACTGTCCGTACATCTCCTCCAGCACGGTGTCGAGGCCGGCTTCGCGCAGGGCCTTGAGGCCGGAGCCGACGCCGAACCAGCCGGGGACGATCTGCCGGGACTGGGTCCAGCCGAACACCCACGGGATGGCGCGCAGGCCGTCGAGGCCGGCGCCGGAGTCGGGGCGGCGGGAGGGGCGGGATCCCAGGTGCAGGTCGGCGAGCTGGTCGACGGGGGTGGAGGCGAAGAAGTACGCCGGCAGGTCGGGGTCCTCCACCAGGCGCCGGTAGGCGGCGTGGGCGGCGTCGGAGACGACGTCCATGGCGGCGTCCCAGCGGGCGAGGGCCTCGACGGACTGGCGGGGGGCGGTGTGCAGGGCGGATGCCTGGAGGGTGGCGGCGACCGTCAGTTCCAGGTTCTCCCTGGCCAGGGAGGGGATGAGGTACTTGTCGGAGATGACCTCGCCCTGTTCGGTGACCTTGATCTCGCCTTCCAGGGTGCCCCAGGGCTGGGCGAGGATCGCGTCGTGGGAGGGGCCGCCACCCCGGCCGACGGTGCCGCCGCGGCCGTGGAAGAGGCGCAGGCGGACGCCGTAGCGGTGCGCGACGTCGCGCAGGCGGCGCTGGGCGCGGTGGATCTCCCACTGGCTGGTGGTGATACCGCCGAACTTGGAGGAGTCGGAGTAGCCGAGCATGACCTCCTGGACGTCGCCCCTGAGCGCGACGAGGCGCCGGTAGGACGGGTCGGAGAGCATGTCCTCCAGGATGGTGTCGGCTGCCTTGAGCTCGTCGGTGGTCTCCAGCAGCGGCACGATGCCGATCTTGGCCCAGCCGGCGTGGAGGTCGAGCAGGCCGGCCTCGCGGGCGAGGACGGCGGCGGCGAAGACGTCGTCGGCGCCCTGGCACATGGAGATGATGTAGGACTCGATGACCTCGGGGCCGAAGACCGTCAGGGCCTTCTTGACGGTCTCGAAGACGCCGAGGGTCTTCTCGCCGGCCGCGTCGACGGGCGCGGGGGTGGGGGCGAGGGGCCGGCGGGAGCGCAGTTCCTTGGCCAGGAGCTTGGTGCGGTAGTCCCGGGGCATGTCGGCGTAGCGCCAGGACTCCTCGCCGAGCCGGTCGAAGAGCTGGCCGAGGGCGTGGTGGTGGGCGTCGGCGTGTTCGCGGACGTCCATGGTGGCGAGCTGGAGGCCGAAGGCGGCGAGGGTGCGGATGGTGCGGTTCATGCGGCCGTCGGCGAAGAGGCCGCCGCGGTGGGCGCGCAGTGAGGCCTGGATGAGCGTGAGGTCCGCGAGCAGTTCGCCGGTGCCGAGGTAGTCGCGGCCCGTCCGGTGGGGGGTGCCCTTGGCGAGGCGCTGCTTGGTGTTCTCGAGCTTCTGGCGGATACAGGTGGCCTTGAGCCGGTAGGGCTCCTCGGCGTTGAGGCGCTTGTAGCGGGGGCTGATCTCGGGGAGGTTCTCCAGGTCGGCCTGGAGGGAGGTCTTGAGTTCCTCGGTGACGCCGCTGTAGCGGATGGAGTTCGACAGGAAGCCGCGCAGTTCGTCGATCATCTCCAGGGCGTCATTGATGCCGTGTTCGTGCTGGAGGATGAGGACGTCCCAGGTCACCTGGGGGGTGACGTTGGGGTTGCCGTCGCGGTCGCCGCCGATCCAGGTGCCGAAGGTGAGGGGGCGGGTGGTGTCGGGGAGGGTGACGCCGACGCGTTCGAGTTCGGCGGTGAGGTCCTCCAGGACGTCTCCGACGGCGTTCGCGTGCAGTTCGTCGAGGTAGTAGACGGCGTTGCGGGCCTCGTCGGCGGGCTCGGGGCGGACGACGCGCAGTTCGTCGGTCTGCCAGACGAGGTCGATGTTCTCGGCCAGTCGGGTGTCGTGGCGGCGGCGGTCGGAGTCGATGACCGGGGTGTCCAGGAGCGCGGCGATGCGCCGGAGCTTGTTGAGGACCGACCGGCGTGCGGCTTCGGTGGGGTGGGCCGTGAAGACGGGGCGGACGTTGAGGTGCTGGACGGTCTGCCTCAGGTGCTCGGGGTCGGCGTCCTTGAGGCGGTCGGCGGTGCGGGCGAGGAGGCCGCCCTCGGCGGCGCGTCGGGCGCGCAGCTCGCGGCCGCGGTGCACCTGCTCGGTGACGTTGGCGAGGTGGAAGTAGGTGGAGAAGGCGCGTACGAGCTTGGCGGCGGTCTCCAGCTCGGTGCCGCGCAGCAGCTCGGCGGCGGCCTCGCCGTCCTCGCGGGTGAGGCGGCGCACCCTCTCGACGAGTTCGAGGAGCTCGGGGCCTTCCTGGCGGACGAGTGTCTCGCCGAGGAGGTCGCCCAGGCGGCGGATGTCGGCGCGCAGCTCGGTGCTGGTGTTCGCCTGGGACACAGTCTGGTCGTCGGCACTGCTCACAGGTGCGGCTCCTTGCAGTGTTGAAGCTCGTCTGGGAGGGAACCCGGACGACCGGCGGGCGGCGGGGTGCCGCATACGGGCGGTGCTTCCGGGAAGAAATTCAGAGCGGACCGCGCTGTCCGACCGGTTCCAAGGATAGGTGTCGAGGTGGACGCGCAGGTTCGGGGGCTCTTGCCGCCGGGCCGGGCGCTGCCATACTTACGACGCCGTAGGTTACGGGACCGTAGGAACACCTGCCCGGTTCCGGCCGCCCGGTATCCGCTCTCATCACCCTCGACCCCACAGGGGATGCCCCATGACCGCGAGTTCCGATGTGATCGAAGACGCCCCGGAGGCCTCCGGCAGTCCGATGCCCTCCGCGACGCTCGGCGGGGAGCAGAAACGCTCGATCGAGCAGATCGCTCTGCTGCTGTTCATCGCCGTTCCTTTCGTGGCGCTGGTGGCGGCGGTGCCGCTGGCCTGGGGGTGGGGGGTGAGCTGGCTGGATCTGGGTCTGCTGGTCTTCTTCTACTACCTGGGCTGTCACGGCATCACGATCGGTTTCCACCGGCATTTCACGCATGGTTCGTTCAAGGCGAAGCGGCCTTTGAAGATCGCGTTGGCGATCGCGGGGTCGATGGCGGTGGAGGGCCCGCTGGTGCGGTGGGTGGCCGACCATCGCAAGCATCACAAGTTCTCCGACGCGGAGGGTGACCCGCATTCGCCGTGGCGGTACGGCGAGACGCTCCCGGCGCTGATGAAGGGGCTGTGGTGGGCGCACATCGGCTGGCTGTTCGACGAGGAGCAGACGTCGCAGGAGAAGTACGCGCCCGATCTGATCAAGGACCCGGCGCTGCGGGCGGTCTCGCGGCAGTTCGTGCTGTGGACGCTCCTGTCGCTGGCGCTGCCGCCGCTGATCGGCGGTCTGGTGACGATGTCCTGGTGGGGCGCGTTCACGGCGTTCTTCTGGGGTTCGCTGGTGCGGGTGGCGCTGCTGCATCACGTGACGTGGTCGATCAACTCGATCTGTCACGCGGTGGGCAAGCGGCCGTTCAAGTCGCGGGACCGTTCGGGCAACGTGTGGTGGCTGGCGGTGCTGTCGTGCGGTGAGTCGTGGCACAACCTGCACCACGCGGACCCGACGTCGGCGCGGCACGGTGTGATGCGCGGGCAGGTGGATTCGAGTGCCCGGCTGATCCGCTGGTTCGAGCTGGCGGGGTGGGCGTACGACGTGCGCTGGCCGTCACGCTCGCGTATCGATTCGCGCCGCAACACCGACGAGGGCGGTTCCCGGCGCCGGAAGGCGACCGCTGAGGCGGCATGATTGACGCCGTGGCGACCGACTCCAGCAGTTCCAGCAACGACAAGCCGCGGCGGACGCGCCGCACCCGGATGACCGGTGCGGAGCGCCGCCAGCAGTTGCTGGAGATCGGGCGCACCCTGTTCGCGTCGAAGGGGTTCGAGGGCACGTCGGTGGAGGAGATCGCGGCCAAGGCCGGGGTCTCCAAGCCGGTGGTGTACGAGCACTTCGGCGGGAAGGAGGGGCTGTACGCGGTGGTGGTGGACCGCGAGATGCGGCGGCTGCTGGACATGGTGACGGGCTCGTTGACGGCCGGCCATCCGCGGGAGTTGCTGGAGCAGGCGGCGTTCGCGCTGCTGGACTACATCGAGGAGTCGACGGACGGTTTCCGCATTCTGGTGCGGGACTCCCCCATTCCGCAGTCGACGGGTTCGTTCGCCTCGCTGATCTCCGACATCGCCACCCAGGTGGAGGACATCCTGGGGCGTGAGTTCAAGAGCCGCGGTTTCGATCCGAAGCTGGCCCCGCTGTACGCCCAGGCGCTGGTGGGGATGGTCGCGCTGACCGGGCAGTGGTGGCTGGAGGTGCGCCGTCCGAAGAAGTCCGAGGTGGCCGCGCATCTGGTGAATCTGGCGTGGCACGGGCTGGACGGGCTGGAGCAGAAGCCGCGGTTGATCGGGCATCGCCGGAGCTGAGCGCTCCGCTGGGTTTGGCTGGGGGTGCCGGGTGCCCTGTGCCGTTGTGCGCGGGGTGTCGGGGCGGCTGGGCTGTCTCGGGGTCCGTGGCCGGGCGGGCCGACTGGGCCGTCTCGGGGTCCGTGGGCGGGTGCCGCGCCGTCTGGGTTCGGTCGCGCAGTTCCCCGCGCCCCTTCAAGGCGTCTTCGGCACAGCCGCGTAGCACTGGGGGCGGCGGGCCGTCTGGGCTGTCTCGGGGTCCGTGGGCGGGTGCCGCGCCGTCTGGGTCGGTCGCGCAGTTCCCCGCGCCCCTTCAGGGGGTCTTCGGCGCAGCCGCGTGGCACTGACGGCGCCGCGCCGACTGGGCCGGTTCAGGGGTCTGGGTCGTTCCCCGCGTCCCTTCAGGGGGTCTTCGGCGCAGCGGCGTGGTTCTGGGGGCGGCGGGCCGTTGCGAAGACGCGGCGGAAGGGGAAGGCCGTTCCTTGGTGCGTCGCCGGGTATGCCGTGCGCAGGGCCTCGCGGTAGTCGCGCAGGAAGGTGTCGCGGGCCTCGGGGTCGTCGGCGAGCGCGGTGAGGATCGGGCGCAGGCCGGTGCCCTTGACCCAGTCGAGGACGGGGTCCTCGCCTTGCAGCAGGTGGATGTACGTCGTCTCCCAGGCGTCCGTCTCGCAGCCCAGGGCGGTCAGGCGGGTCAGGTAGGCGGTGGGGGTGAGGACGGCTTCGTCGTGGCGGAGGGTGCCGTCGAGGCCGTGGCGGTGGGCGAGCTCGCGCATGAGGCGGTGGCTCGGGGCGTCGAAGTTGCCGGGGACCTGGAAGGCGAGGGTGCCGCCGGGGGCGAGTGCGGCGATCCAGTCGGCGAAGCGCTCGGCGTGGCCGGGGACCCACTGGAGTGTGGCGTTGCTGATGATCAGGTCGTAGGGCTCCTCGGGTGTCCAGGTGCGCGCGTCGGCGTGGGCGAAGTCGAGGCGGCCGCCGCCGGGGGTGGGGCCTTCGTGCTCGGTGTGGGCCTTGTCGAGCATCTCGGCGGAGTTGTCGTAGCCGGTGATGTGGGCGCGCGGCCAGCGTTCGGCGAGCAGGGCGGTGACGTTGCCGGGGCCGCAGCCGAGGTCGGCGATGCGGGGGCGGTCCTCGGCCGGGAGGTCGGGGACGCGGGCGAGGAGGTCGGTGAAGGGGCGGGCGCGGTGGCCGGCGTGGCGCAGGTACTGCGCGGGGTCCCAGGTCGGTGTGGTCATGGGTTCCACTGTCCCCCCATGATTATCTTGACGTCAAGAGACTTCACGTCAAGAGACTTCACGTCAAGAGACTTCACATCGACACAACCACTACACTGATCGTCATGGAGGACGAGGTCGATCGGCTGGTTGCAGCGTGGCGCCGGGAGCGCCCGGACCTCGACGTGGAACCACTTGAGGTCCTGAGCCGGGTGAGCCGGCTGGCCCGGCATCTGGACCGGGCGCGCCGGCTGGCGTTCTCCGAGCACAGCCTGGAGCCCTGGGAGTTCGACGTGCTGACCGCGCTCAGGCGCGCGGGATCGCCGTACCAGCTCTCACCGGGGCAGCTGCTGACGCAGACCCTGGTCACCTCCGGCACGATGACCAACCGCATCGACCGGCTCGCCAAGAAAGGCCTCGTCGAACGGCTGCCCGACCCCAGCGACCGGCGCGGTGTGCTGGTACGGCTCACCGCGGAGGGCCGCGACCGCGCCGATCAGGCCCTGGCCGGACTGCTCGACCAGGAGCGGGCGATCCTCGCCGAGCTCTCCCGCGCCCAGCGCGGTGAACTGGCCGCGCTGCTACGCCAGCTGACCGCCCCGTTCGACAACATCCCCGGTTAGGTCGGCAGGGCCGACCCCGGCCCTGCGGGCGAGCGCGACGGCTGCGAGGGTGGAGTGGACGCCCAGCTTGCCGAGGACGTTCTGCATATGGGTGCGCACGGTGTGCGGGCTCAGGAAGAGCCGCTCGGCGACCGCCTTGCGGCCGAGCCCCGCGACCATGCACCGCAGCACCTCGCGCTCGCGCGGGGTGAGGGACTCCACCAGGCGTTCGCTCTCGGTGCGGTGCTTGCGGGCCGCCGTCAGCTCGCGCAGCACCCCGGTCAGCAGGGCGGGTGGCAGATGCGTCTCGTCGCGCAGCACCCCCCGGATGACGGTCAGCAGCCGCGACAGGGAGCAGTCCTTGGCGACCCAGCCGGACGCCCCGGCCTGGAGCGCGAGCGCCGCGCGCCGCGGGTCGTCCTTCTCTGCGAGCACGACGGTGCGTACGCCCGGCTGGGCGCCGCGTACCCCGGCGACCAGGGAGATCCCGTCGACGGTCCCCTCCTCGCCGCCGTCCGGCACGGACGCGACGGGCTGCACGGGCACCGCCGGCCGTATGCCGGGCATGGCTCCGCCGAGGTCGGCGTCGACGAGCAGGACGTCGTAGCGGCGCCCCTCGGCGGCCGCCCGCTCCAGGCAGCGCAGCGCGGCGGGGCCACTGCCGGCGGCGGAGACGTCGACATCGGGCTCGGCGGCCAGGGCGGCGGCGAGCGATTCGGCGAAGATGCGATGGTCGTCGACGACCAGGACTCGGATGCGTACCACGAAACCCCCTTCCCCACGCTCTCTCACGAGCAGGGGATGCCAAGGTCGGGAGAACTGTGACAGGCACGGGCACGACGCCCGGAGCGTCGCACCGCCACGGCCGCCGCCGTGCGGAAACAGCTACCCCCACTTCGGGCGTCGTACCCGACTGTCTCGCCCCCTGAACGGCACCGGCCCCCACCGGCGCTGTCCAACAGGGTACGGACGGGGAACGGCAGCGGAAGGCTATTTGCAGAACTGGCCGACGGAGGCGTTTATGGTGTGCCGCATGTTTCGTATCGAGGCGGAAGTCGACAAGGCCCGGCGCGATCTGCTCCGTTCACGTCTGCGCGACACCAACACGGCGGCCTCCCCGATCCTGCGCGCGCTGCGCGGCACCCCGCAGGAACGCGAGAACCCCCTGCACGTCTGGGCGTCGGACGCGGGGGGCGAGCTGGCGGGGGGTCTGGTCGGGCACACGTGGACGACCTGGCTGCACGTGGCCTATCTGTGGGTCGACGAGCGCCATCGCGGCACGGGGCTCGGCGGGCGGCTGCTGGCGGAGGCGGAGCGCATCGCGCGCGAGGGGCGCGGCTGCCGGGCCGCCCGGCTGGAGACCTGGGACTTCCAGGCGCCGGAGTTCTACCGGAAGCAGGGCTACGACGTGGTGTGCGTGATCCCCGACTATCCGCCGGGGATCACCGAGTACACCCTGGTCAAACGGCTGGGCTGAGCCGAGGCGCGCCGGTCGGACTGCGGGTCCGAGCCGACGCGCGCCGGTCACACAGCCGGGTCGAGCCGAAGCGCGCCGGTCACACGGCCGGGTCGAGCCGGCGCGCGCCCGGTGAGGGCACCGCCTCGAACACCCGAGGGGCCGTCAGTCCGGCCGCCGCGAAGGCCTCTTCGACGGCCTTGCCGATCGCCGCGACGTCCGCCGCCTCGACCAGCACGATCGCCGAGCCGCCGAAGCCGCCGCCGGTCATCCGGGCGCCGAGCGCGCCCGCGGCCACCGCCGTGTCTACGACCAGGTCCAGCTCGCGGCAGGAGACCTGGAAGTCGTCGCGCAGCGAGGCATGGCCCTCGGACAGGACCGGGCCGATGGCGCGGGTGTCGCCCGCCTCCAGCAGGGCCACCACGCGCTCCACGCGCCGGTTCTCGGTGACGACATGGCGCACCAGACGGCGCACCTCCTCGTCGTCGAGCCGTGCGAGGGCCTCGTCCAGGCCGTCGTGGGGGATGTCGCGCAGGGCGTCGACGCCGAGCTGGGCCGCGCCCTGCTCGCAGCCCGCGCGGCGCTTGCCGTACTCGCCCTCGTTGTGGGCGTGCTTGACGCGGGTGTCGACGACCAGCAGGCGCATGCCCTCGGCGGCCAGGTCGAAGGGGATCTGCTTCTGCGCCAGGTCACGGGTGTCGAGGAACAGCGCGTGGCCGTCCTCGCAGCAGGCGGACGCGGTCTGGTCCATGATGCCGGTGGGCGCGCCGACGTAGACGTTCTCGGCGCGCTGGCACAGGCGGGCCAGCTGCCACCGCTCCAGGCCGAGTTCGTACAGGTCGTTCAGGGCGAGCGCGACGACGACCTCAAGGGCCGCCGACGAGGACAGGCCGCCGCCCGACGGGACCGTCGAGGCGAGGTGGATGTCCGCGCCGGTGACCGGGTGCCCGGCCTCACGCAGCGCCCACACCACGCCCGCCACGTACGCGGTCCACTCCTTGTCCGACTCGGGCCGCAGCTCGTCCAGCCGCAGTTCGACTGCGTCGCCGCTGATGTCGGCCGAGTGCAGGCGCAGGACGCCGTCGGTGCGGCGGGAGACCGCGGCGACGGCGGTGTGCGGCAGCGCGAAGGGCATCACGAAGCCGTCGTTGTAGTCGGTGTGCTCGCCGATCAGATTGACCCGGCCGGGCGCCGACCAGATACCGTCGGGTGCGGCTCCGTACAGTGCGACGAAGCCGTCTCGAACCTCAACTGCGCCCACTTAGGACTCCCTTGCGATGTTCTGCGCGAACTGCCAGGCGTCGGCGACGATTCCGGCGAGGTCCGCGCGGGACGGGTTCCAGCCGAGCCGCTCGCGGGCGGTGTCGGCGGAGGCGACCAGGACCGCCGGGTCGCCGCCCCGGCGGGGCACCACGATCTCCGGGATCGGGTGCCCGGTGACCTGGCGCACGGTCTCGACGACCTGGCGCACGGAGAAGCCCTCGCCGTTGCCGAGATTGCAGATCAGGTGCTCGCCCGGGGTGGCGGCCGTCAGCGCGAGGAGGTGGGCCTCGGCGAGGTCGGCGACGTGGATGTAGTCGCGGACGCAGGTGCCGTCCGGGGTCGGGTAGTCGTCGCCGTAGACGGAGATGGCGTTCCGGCGGCCCTGCGCGACCTGGAGGACGAGCGGGATCAGGTGCGACTCGGGGTCGTGGCGCTCGCCGCAGGCGCCGTAGGCACCGGCGACGTTGAAGTAGCGCAGCGAGACCGCGCCCAGGCCGTGGGCGACCGCCTCGCCGGTGATCATGTGGTCGACGGCGAGCTTGGAGGCGCCGTAGGGGCTGGTGGGCCGGGTGGGGGCGCTCTCCCGGATCGGGACCTGCTCCGGCTCGCCGTAGGTGGCGGCGGTGGAGGAGAAGACGAGCTTGCGCACGCCCGCCTCGCGCATGGCGGTCAGCAGGGCCATGGTGCCGGCGACGTTGTTGTCCCAGTACTTCTCCGGCTTCACCACGGACTCGCCGACCTGCGAGGAGGCGGCGAAGTGCAGCACGGCGTCGAAGGAGTCGTCGAGCCACTTGGCGGCGTCGCGGATGTCGCCCTCGATGAAGGCGGCGCCCGCGGGGACGCCCTCGCGGAAGCCGGTGGAGAGGTTGTCGAGGACGGTGACCGCGTGGCCGGCCTCCAGCAGATGCTGGGCGACCACGCTGCCGACGTAACCCGCCCCACCCGTCACCAGGTACTTCATGAACTCGCTACCTCTCGCAGTCGCTCAGCCGCGCGCTCCGGCGGCACGTCGTTGATGAACACGCTCATGCCGGACTCGGAACCCGCGAGAAACTTCAGCTTGCCGGGAGTCCTTCGAATGGTGAAGAGCTCCAGGTGGAGTGCGAAGTCGTCGCGGTTGACGCCGTCGAACTCCTCCAGCGGCCCGAACGGCGCCTGGTGCCAGGCGGCGATGTAGGGCGTGGAAGGCGCACCTTCGCCGAAGATACGGTCGAAGCGCCTCAAGAGTTCCAGATACACCTTGGGGAACTCTGTGCGAGCGGCCTCGTCCAGGCCGAGCAGGTCCGGTACCCGGCGCTTGGGGTACAGGTGGACCTCGAAGGGCCAGTGGGCGGCGTAGGGGACGAACGCGACCCAGTGTTCACCCTCCAGGACGACCCGCTCACCGGCGAGTTCGCGCTCCAGGACGGCGTCGAAGAGGTTCTCGCCGCCGGTGGCGTCCTTGTGCGCGGCCGCCTGGCGCAGCATCAGGGCGGTACGGGGCGTGGTGAAGGGGTAGCCGTAGATCTGCCCGTGGGGATGCTGAAGCGTCACACCGATCTCGGCGCCCCGGTTCTCGAAGCAGAACACCTGCTCCACGGAGGGCAGATGAGACAGCTCCGACGTGCGGTCGGTCCAGGCCTCCAGGACGAGGCGTGCCTGTTCCTCGGTGAGGTCGGCGAAGGACGAGGTGTGGTCGGAGGTGAAGCAGACCACTTCGCAGCGTCCGTAGTCGCCGGCGAGGGAGGGGAAGCGGTTCTCGAACACCACGACGTCGTAGGAGGAGTCGGGGATCTCGCTGAGCCGCTCGCCCTGCGAGGGGCACAGGGGGCATTCGTCGGCGGGCGGGTGGTAGGTACGGCCCTGCCGATGGGAGGCGACCGCGATCGTGTCGCCGAGCAGCGGGTCGCGGCGTACCTCCGAAGTGGTGACCGTGGGCTCCAGCGGGCGGCGGTCCACCGCGTCGCGTACCGAGTCGTCCCGCAGGTCGTAGTAGATCAGCTCACGACCGTCGGCCAGCCGGGTCGAGGTCTTCTTCACCGCGACTCTCCATCCGTACAAGGGCAAAGCTTCGCACTAGGGCAAAGCTTCCAACAGAACCGAACACATCAAAGCACAAACCCACACGCCAGTCACCACCACAACCGAACAAAGAACACCACACAGGTGAGGTACGGATGCCCATTCCCCCACAGCAAAGCCACCTCGTCCCGCTCGCGGCCGAACTGCGGCTCCCCACGAACTGGCTCGACTACACGATCCTGGCGATCTACTTCGTGGTCGTCCTCGGGATCGGCTTCGCCGCACGCCGCTCGGTGAAGACCACCCTCGACTTCTTCCTGTCGGGGCGCTCCCTGCCCGCCTGGGTCACCGGGCTCGCGTTCATCTCGGCCAACCTGGCCGCGACCGAGATCCTCGGCATGGCGGCCAACAGCGCCCAGTACGGCGCCTACACCGTCCACTGGTACTGGATCGGCGCCATCCCGGCCATGGTCTTCCTGGGCCTGGTGATGATGCCGTTCTACTACGGCAGCAAGGTCCGCTCGGTGCCGGAGTTCCTGCTGCTGCGCTTCGACCGCTGGGCGCATCTGCTCAGTTCTGTCCTGTTCGCCTTCGCGGCCATCCTGATCGCCGGGGTGAACCTCTACGCCCTCGCGATCGTCGTCGAGGCCCTGCTGGGCTGGCCGCAGTGGGTGGCCATCGTCGTCGCCGGCTTCTTCGTGCTCGCCTACATCACCCTCGGCGGCCTGTCCTCGGCGATCTACAACGAGGTGCTCCAGTTCTTCGTGATCCTGGCGGCCCTGATCCCGATCACCGTGCTCGCCCTGAAGAAGACCGGCGGCTGGGACGGCCTGAGCGACACCCTCACCGAGAGCCACGGCTCGGACTTCGTCACCGCCTGGGGCGGCACCGGCATCGGCAGCGACAACCCGCTCGGCGCCAACTGGCTGACGATCGTCCTCGGCCTCGGCTTCGTCCTCTCCTTCGGCTACTGGACGACGAACTTCGCCGAGGTGCAGCGCGCGCTGTCCGCCAAGAACCTCTCCGCCGCCCAGCGCACCCCGCTCATCGCGGCGTATCCGAAGATCTTCATCGTCTTCCTGGTGATGATCCCGGGCCTGGCGGCCGCCGCCCTGGTCCCGGGCTTCGGCACCGAGGAATCGGGCTACCAGTACAACGACGCCATCCCCTATCTGATGCAGGACCTGCTGCCCAACGGTGTGCTCGGCATCGCCGTGACCGGTCTGCTGGCCGCCTTCATGGCGGGCATGGCGGCCAACGTGTCGTCCTTCAACACGGTGTTCACCACCGACATCTGGGCCAAGTACGTCGTCACGGACCGTGAGGACGGCTACTACGTCCGCTTCGGCCGGCTGATCACCGCGGTCGGCGTGCTGGCGTCGATCGGCACGGCGTTCCTCGCCTCGTCCTTCTCGAACATCATGAGCTACCTCCAGACGCTGTTCTCCTTCTTCAACGTGCCGATGTTCGTGGTCTTCATCATCGGCATGTTCTGGAAGCGGGCGTCGATGCGATCGGGCTTCTGGGGGCTGCTCGCCGGGACGACGGCCGCGATGGTGAACTACTTCGTCCTCTACAAGCAGGACATCATCTCCATCCCCACCGACCAGGGCGCCAACTTCGTCTCCGCCATCGCGGGCTTCGTGGCCGGCGCCGTGGTGATGTTCGCCGTCTCCCTGTTCACCGCGCCCAAACCGGATGAGGACCTTCAGGGCCTGGTGTACGGCACCCGCTCCCCCGGCATGGCCGAGCCGCCCGCCGCGGGCGACGACGCCTGGTACCGCAAACCGGCGCTGCTCGGCTGGGGCGCGGTGATCCTGGCGGCCGCCTGCTACATCCCGTTCTCGTTCTAGCGGCATCCTGATCAGGAGGTGGAAAGACCATGTCCGAGCACCACGGATACTCCGAGAAGGACGTCCAGCGGGAAGTCACCGACCTGGAGGGGCTGTCGACGACGGCCGCCCAGCTGTTCGACATCCGGCGGATCATCGGCGTGCTGTTCGTGATCTACGGCGTCATCGTCACGATCGCGGGCATCACCGTCTCCGACGCCGACCTCGACAAGGCCGAGGGCATCAACATCAACCTGTGGACCGGCCTGGGCATGCTGCTGCTCGGCCTGTTCTTCCTGGCCTGGCTGAAGCTGCGCCCGACGGCCCCGCCGCCGCCCGGCGCGGAGCCGGAGGCCGGCGGGGAGACGAAGGACGGCGGGGAACCGGAAGGCGGCGGGGAACCGCGGGAGTAGCGGCGGCAGCCGGTCGGCGGGGCGGGCGTTCCGCGTGACCGGCGCCCGCTGCGGCGTGCACTACGGCGGCACTACGGCGGGCGCTGCCAGGGTCTGTCGGGCAGGCCCTAGTCGTGTGAGGGGCCCGGCGCCGGGCCCGCGCGGTCCAGCAGGCCCGTGCGGGCCGCCAGCGCGGCCGCCTCCAGACGGGAGCCGACGCCCAGCTTCATCAGGACCCGCTGGACATGGGTGCGCGCGGTGGACGGGGCGATGCCCATCCCGGCCGCGATCAGCCGGGTGTCCTCCCCGTCCGCGACCCGCACCAGCACCTCGACCTCCCTCGGCGTCAGCATCTCCAGCAGCCGCCGGCCCTCGTCGTCGGGCTGGGCCGCCGGATTGAGCAGCTCGCTGAACGCGCCCTGGAGCAACTGCGGGGCGACCGCCGCCTCCCCCTGCCGGGCCTTGATGATCGCCCGTTCGACCCCCTCGATGCGCTCGTCATGGCGCACGTACCCCGAGGCGCCCGCGGCGAAGGCCGCCGCGATCCCGCGCGGGCTGGGCACCGGGCCCAGCACCAGCACCGCCACCTGCGGGCGCTCCTGCTTGATCTTCACCACCGGGTCGAAGGCGCCCGGCTCGGCCGGTGTGCCCGTCCCCAGCAGGCACACCTCCGGCGCCCGCGCGATCACCAGTTCCGCGGCGCCCGCCGCGGGCGCCGCCGCCGCGAGCACCCGGTGCCCGCGCAGCTTCAGTGCCGAGGCCAGCGCCTCGGCCAGCAAACGGTGGTCGTCGACCACCATGAGCCGCACTCCCATCGAGACCCCCCAGTCCCCCTGGACGCCCCGTGGGTCCCCAAGGTCCCCTCGGACAGGCCCCGATCACCGGGGCCCCGGCGTCCCCGCCCTCACCTGCACCCGGAAGCTACACGCTTGTTCGACGTTGCGCTCCCCCTACTCGTGAGAAGTGCCCCGGATCGCCGAAATTCCTCTCATTCGACGGTGTTGCACGACAACGCGCCGGACCCCGCCCCTGAACAGGGACGGGGTCCGGCGCACGATCGCCCGGCGGGGCTCAGCTCGTGCCGAAGGCGATGAAGAGGTAGTCGGGCTCCCCGGAGATCGAGCCCAGGCTGCTGGCGTAGACGTCCGCCATGAACAGCCGGCCCCCGGCGAACTTGATCTCGGCGCTGCTGGGCAGGAAGCGGGACTCCGCGTCACGGATCTTCTGGTCGCCGGGGTTCTCCAGCAGCTTCGTCTGCTTGAAGGAGCCTCCGTCGATGCTCACGACCTGGCCGCCATTGTCGTAGGGCGGGGTCTTGTACGCGATCAGGTTCGGGCCGTCCATGCGCAGCGGCACCAGCGCGTAGTCGTCACCGGCGTCCGCGCGCTGGCCGGTCTCCTTGCCGGTGGCCAGGTCGAAGGCGACGATCTCGTTGGTGTCGCTGTACTCGGTGGCGCCGTCGTGCTCCTTGGTCGGCAGGTACAGCCGGTCGTTGCCGACGACCACGCCCGAGCAGTCCTCGACCTGGGAGATGCCGTCGCAATCGACGGAGTACTGGTCGTCGGGGGCCGCGATGTGGTTGCGCAGCTTGCCGGTCTTGTTGTCGATGGCGAAGAAGTCCAGGATGCGGGCGGAGTCACCGCTGGAGTCGCCGACCTCGGCGGCCACCACCAGGGGATCGGTGGAGACGATGCTGGCGTACTCGATGCCCTCGGCCATCTTGTACTCGGAGACGACCTTGCCGGACTTCTGGTCGATGGTCTGCACATGCAGCGTGCGGTTGCCGTACTGGCCGCACTTGCGCAGCGCGACCAGCTTGGGGCCGCCGCCGTACCCGGCGTCGTAGCAGGTGTCGGTCGGCTTCGGGGACCACAGGGCGTCGCCCGAGGCCAGGTCGAAGGCGGCGCCGCCGCTGGTGCTGCCCACGGCGACCGTGGAGCCGCTGACCGTGACGTTGTCCCAGGAGATGTCCGAGTCACCGAGCTGGGCGGTCTTCGTCCACAGCTTGGTGCCGGCCGCCAGGTCGATCGCGGCGAGCTGACTGCAGCCCTCGGAGGAGTTCTTGGCGGGCATCCTCGGCTGGAAGACGACGGCCACCTTGTTGCCGTCGCCGACGAACCGGCTGGCGTGGCACACCGGGCCGGGCAGTTCGACCGTCCACTTCTCGGTGCCCTTGTCGAGGTCGTAGCCGACGATCTGCGCGATGCCGCTCTTGGCGTACACGCTGTCGGTCAGCCAGGAGCCCTCGACGACGATCGTGTCGTCCTCGCCCACCTTCGGCATCGGCACCTGGAAGAGCACCTTGGAGGCCGGGTCGGAGGGCACCTTCTCGGCGGCCTCGCCGGTGGTGGTACCGCCCTGCTTGTCGTCGTCGCCGCCACCGCCGCCGGTGGTGCCGCCGCTGGACTTCGAGGTGTCGTCCTTGCCGCCCTTGTCGCCGGAGCCCGCGTACCAGATGCCGCCGCCGATGATCAGCGCGATGGCCACGACCGCCGCACCGATGATCCCCAGCTGGGCGTTGATCCGCCGTCCGCCGGACGGCTGCGCGGCCGGGGCCATCGGGACCGTCGCCTGCGGATAGCCGTAGCCCTGCGGGTAGGCACCCTGCTGGGGCTGGGTGTACGGGTTGGGCTGGCCGGGCTGGCCGCCGTAGGGGCCCGGCTGCTGGCCGGGGTAGCCGTACCCGGGCTGGGGCTGCGGCGCGGTCTGCGGGTAGCCGTAGCCCGGCTGGGGCTGGGGCGGCTGGGGCTGCCCGTAGCCCCCGGGCTGCGGGGCCGGACCTGCCGGGGGCGCCTGCGGCGGCTGCGGGGCGCCGAAACCGGGCTGCTGGGGCGGCTGGTCCTGCGGCGGCGGGCCGGGCGGCGGGGGCGGGGTGCTCATGGTGTGCGTACCTCGATGGGACGGGAGCGGAAGCGGGCAGGGGCGGCGGATGATCGTGCGCGAGCCGGGGGCCGGCGGGGCCGGCCCCGCCGGGTCACTTGCCGAAGACGATCATCAGCTTCTCCTGGTCCTGGTCATTGCCGGTGAGCCGGGTCGACGACAGGTACAGCCGCCCGTCCGTCCACTCCAGGTCGCGCGAGAAGAAGCTGTCCTCGATGTCGGCGACGCTCCCGGGGTTCTGCAGCAGCGTCGTCGGCTCGTGCGCGGTGCCCGCGGCCGGGATCGACACGACCTGGCCGCCCTCCTCGTACGAGGGCTCCACGTAGGCGATCAGATTGCCGCCCTCCGCCTTCAGCGGCAGCACCGACTCCTCGGTGGGGGACTTCACCCGCCACTTCTCCTTGCCGGTGGCCAGGCTGATCGCGAGGATCTCGTTGGCGCTGCCGGTGGCCTCGGTGGGCAGGTAGAGCATGTCGCCGCCGACGGCGACGCCCTGACAGCCGGTCAGGTCACGCTGGAGGATGGCCCAGCCGCAGTCGGGGGCGATGGACTCCTTGGTGTCGACCTGGGAGCGGACCTTGCCGGTGGCCGTGAACGTGGCGATGTTCCACGTCTTGTCGTCCTCGTTCTCGCTGTAGACCACCAGCGGGTCGAGGGACAGGGTCCGGTTGATCCGGTAGCCCTTGTCGTACTTGAACGTCCACTTGACCTGGCCGGTCTTCGGGTCGAGCTCCTGGAGCTCCTCGTGCTCGGTCGGGGTGCCGGCGCCGCAGGAGGCGACGGAGATCAGCCGGGTGCCGCCCGCGAACGCGGTCGGGTAGCAGGAGTCGCCGTACTTCTTCTTCTCGTACAGCTTCTTGCCGGTCCCGGCGTCGTACGCCACGCCCGACTGCGAGCGGCCCACCAGCAGCGTGTCGCCGGCCAGCGACAGCTCGATCGTGATCGCGCTGTCGAACAGGGCGCCGTCCGCGACCTCGGCGGTCCAGCCCTTCTCGCCGGTGGCGAGGTCGATCTGCTGGAGCTGGTTGCACTTGGCGCGGTCGCTGGCGCCGCTCATGTACGCCACGACGATCTTCTCGTCGGCGGACTTCTGCGGGGTCGTCGCGCAGATCTTCTGCGGGAGGGTGATCGGGTCCCAGGCCGGGGCGCCGTCACCGACGTTGTAGGCGAAGACCTGCTTGTACGCCGCCTTGACCGCGGTCTTGTCGTTGATCCACATGCCGGGGGCGTCGGCGCCGGAACCGGGCGCGTCGGGCGCCTCCTTGTACCAGAGCACCTTCGCCTCGCCGGGCTTGCGGCCCTCGTTGAGGTTCTCCGGGTCCTCGCCGCCGTCACCGCCGCCGTCACCGCCGCCGTCACCGGGGTTGACCGGGGTGTCCGACGCGGACGGCTTGTCGTCGTCGCTCTGCTGGGCGACCGGCTTCTTGTCCTTGTCCTTGTCGTCGCCACCGCTCGTCACCGCGAACACCGTGCCGCCGACGACGAGCAGAGCGGCCACCGCCGCTCCGACGATCACCGCGGGCCTGCCCTTGAAGGGGTTGCGGGAGCCGCCGCCGGGCGGCGGGGGCACCGGCGCGCCCGGGTACTGGGGCTGCTGCGGGTAGCCGTAGCCGGGCTGCGGGGCGTACGGGCCGGGCTGCTGGGGCTGGCCGTAAGGACCGGGCTGGCCGTAGGGGCCGGGCTGCTGCGGCTGGGTGTACGGCCCCGGCTGCTGCGGCTGGCCGTACGGGCCCGGCTGGGCGTAGGGGCCGGGCTGGGCGTAGGGGCCCGGCTGCTGCGGGTAGCCGTAACCGGGCTGCGGGGCCGGTGGGGTCTGAGGCGGCTGGGCCGGCTGCTGCGGCGGTGGCTGGGGCGCGCCGAAGCCGCCGCCCTGCGGCTGGTTCTGCGGTGCTCCGAAACCGCCCTGCGGCGGCTGATCGGGCGGCTGAGTCATCAGCGTCTTCCCCCTCGTTCACTGATTTTTAGCCACGCCCTGAGGTTTGTGATGGACCCAGAGCCGTTCGGTCTCAGACCGTTCTCAGACGGCCCTTTCTATCACTCGCCACCGACAGTCAAGAGGCCCGGCTCCTCCCCTGTTCCCAAGGGAGGACCGGGCCGTGATGGCTCCGTTACGCGCCTTCACGCCCCCTTCACGCGCCGCGCGCCACCTCCACGCGCGCCGGTACCGCGGGCGGGCCCCGATTCTCAGGCGTCCTCGGCGAGTTCCAGCCAGCGCAGTTCGAGCTCCTCGCGCTCGCCGGACAAAGCGCGCAGTTCGGCGTCGAGTTCGGCGACCTTCGCGAAGTCGGTGGCGTGCTCGGCGATCTGCGCGTGCAGCTTGGTCTCCTTCTCGGAGATCTTGTCCAACTGCCGCTCGATCCTCTGCAGTTCCTTCTTCGCGGCGCGCTGGTCGGCGGCGCTCTTCTCCGCGGCGGGCTTCGGCGCGGCGGCCGGGGCGGCGGCCGCGGCCACCTCCTCCATCCGCTTGCGGCGCTCCAGGTACTCGTCGATGCCGCGGGGCAGCATCCGCAGGGCGGAGTCGCCGAGGAGGGCGAACACCCTGTCGGTGGTGCGCTCGACGAAGAACCGGTCGTGGGAGATGACGATCATCGAGCCGGGCCAGCCGTCTAGGACGTCCTCCAGCTGCGTGAGGGTCTCGATGTCGAGGTCGTTGGTGGGCTCGTCGAGGAAGAGGACGTTGGGCTCGTCCATGAGCAGGCGCAGCAGTTGCAGGCGCCGCCTCTCACCGCCGGACAGGTCGCCGACCGGCGTCCACTGCTTCTCCTTGTTGAAGCCGAACGTCTCGCACAACTGGCCGGCCGTCAGCTCGCGCCCCTTGCCGAGGTCCACGCGCTCGCGCACCTGCTGCACGGCCTGAAGGACGCGCCAGGAGGGGTCGAGTTCGGCGACCTCCTGGGAGAGGTAGGCCAGCTTCACGGTCTTGCCGACGGTGACCCGGCCGCCGGCCGGCTGTGCCTCGCCCTCGGTGCGCGCGGCCTCGGCCATCGCCCGCAGCAGGGAGGTCTTGCCCGCGCCGTTGACGCCGACCAGGCCGATCCGGTCACCGGGGCCGAGCTGCCAGGTGACGTGCTTGAGCAGCACCTTGGGACCCGCCTGGATGCTCACGTCCTCCAGGTCGAACACGGTCCTGCCGAGCCGTGAGGACGCGAACTTCATCAGCTCGCTGCTGTCCCGGGGCGGCGGCACGTCCTTGATCAGCTCGTTGGCGGCCTCCACCCGGAACCGCGGCTTGGAGGTGCGGGCGGGGGCGCCGCGGCGCAGCCAGGCCAGCTCCTTGCGGACCAGGTTCTGCCGCTTGACCTCCTCGGTCGCCGCGATCCGCTCGCGCTCGGCGCGCGCGAAGACGTAGTCGGAGTAGCCGCCCTCGTACTCGTAGACCGCTCCGCGCTGCACGTCCCACATGCGGGTGCAGACCTGGTCCAGGAACCAGCGGTCGTGGGTGACGCACACCAGCGCCGAGCGGCGCTCCCGCAGGTGCTGGGCGAGCCAGGAGATGCCCTCGACGTCGAGGTGGTTGGTGGGCTCGTCGAGCACAATCAGGTCGTGGTCCTCGATGAGCAGCTTGGCCAGCGCGATCCGGCGTCGCTCACCGCCGGAGAGCGGGCCGATGACGGTGTCCAGCCCCTTGGGGAAGCCGGGCAGGTCCAGGCCGCCGAACAGGCCGGTCAGCACGTCGCGGACCTTGGCGTTGCCCGCCCACTCGTGGTCGGCCATGTCCCGGATGACCTCGTGCCGGACGGTCGCCTCCGGGTCGAGCGAGTCGTGCTGGGTGAGCACGCCCATCCGCACCCCGCCCGCGTGGGTGACGCGCCCGGTGTCGGCCTCCTCCAGCTTCGCCAGCATGCGGATCAGCGTCGTCTTGCCGTCGCCGTTGCGGCCGACCACGCCGATGCGGTCGCCTTCGGACACACCCAGGGAGATGCCGTCGAGCAGGGCACGCGTGCCGTACACCTTGCTGACGTTCTCGACATTGACCAGATTGACGGCCATTTCACTCCTGAGCGCGAGGATGGATCGACCATCCAGAGTAGTCGGACACGGGGGGCGCGCCCGGAGACCGGCCGCGCCGTCGGGCGCCGCTCGCCCGCTCCTGCGGGCGCCGCGGGTGGTACCGGACCGCCGGCAGCGGGAGGCCCTCCGGGTCGGCCCCCGCCGCCAGGGGCCGATGTGGTCCTCGGCCGCCACGCGGCGCGGGTCGTCGCGGTGGGCCGGGGCGGCGACGGCGTCGGTACGGGTGCGCCGGCGCTGTTCCTCAGACGACCGTGGCGCCTTCGGCGGGGCCCTGTGTCGTACGGACCGCGCGGCAGGTTCCCGAGGCGCTCAGGGCGTCCGCGACCTTCCGCGCCGCCGCGGCCGAGTCGCACAGGAAGGCGGTCGTCGGGCCCGAGCCGGAGACCAGGGCGCCCAGCGCGCCCGCGGCGGTGCCCGCGTCCAGTGTGGCGGCCAGTGACGGGCGCAGGGAGAGCGCGGCGGGCTGGAGGTCGTTGACGAGGGTCGCGGCGAGGGCGTGGGCGTCGCCCTTGGCGAGGGCGGCCGTCAGGTCCGGGGACGCGACCGGCTCGGGGACGTCCGTGCCCTGCGTGAGGCGGTCGAACTCGCGGAAGACCGCGGGGGTCGACAGCCCCGCGTCGGCGAGGGCGAACACCCAGTGGAAGGCGCCGCCCACCTCCAGGGGCGTCAACCGCTCCCCCCGGCCGACACCCAGCGCGGCGCCGCCCACGAGGCTGAACGGCACGTCGCTGCCCAGCTCGGCGCAGATCTCCAGCAGTTCCTCGCGCGAGGCGCCCGTGCCCCACAGGGCGTCGCAGGCGAGCAGCGCGCCCGCGCCGTCGGCGCTCCCGCCGGCCATGCCGCCGGCGACGGGGATGTCCTTGGTGATGTGGATGTGGACGTCGGGCGTGCGGCCGTGGCGTGCGGCGAGGGCGACGGCGGCGCGGGCGGCGAGGTTGGAGTCGTCCAGGGGGACCAGCCCGGCGTCGGGTCCCTCGCAGGTGACGCGGAGTCCGTCCGGCGACGGGGTGACGGTGATCTCGTCGTACAGCCCGACCGCGAGGAAGACGTTGGCCAGGTCGTGGAAGCCGTCCGGGCGGGCGGCGCCGACCGCGAGCTGCACGTTGACCTTGGCCGGGACCCGTACGGTGACGCTCACTTGCCGGTCTCCTTGTGCTCGGCGATCCGCGCGAACTCCTCGACGGTCAGGGACTCGCCGCGCGCCTGCGGGGACACCCCGGCCGCGACGAGGGCGGCCTCGGCGGCGGCCGCGGAACCGGCCCAGCCGGCGAGGGCCGCGCGCAGCGTCTTGCGGCGCTGGGCGAAGGCCGCGTCGATGACGGCGAAGACCTCCCGCTTGGTCGCCCGGGTCTTGACCGGCTCGGTGCGGCGGGTCAGGGCGACGAGCCCGCTGTCGACGTTCGGAGCGGGCCAGAAGACGTTGCGGCCGATGGCACCGGCCCGTTTGACCTCGGCGTACCAGTTCGCCTTCACGGACGGCACGCCGTACACCTTCGAGCCGGGCGGCGCGGCGAGCCGGTCGGCGACCTCCGCCTGCACCATGACGAGGGTGCGCTCGATCGTCGGGAAGGTGTCGAGCATGTGCAGCAGGACGGGCACGGCCACGTTGTAGGGCAGGTTCGCCACCAGGGCCGTCGGCGCCGGGCCGGGCAGTTCGCCCACGTGCATGGCGTCGGAGTGGACCAGCGCGAAGCGCTCCGCCCGCTCGGGCATGCGGGCCGCGATCGTGGCGGGCAGCGCGGCGGCGAGGACGTCGTCGATCTCGACGGCCGTGACCCGGTCGGCGACCTCAAGCAGGGCGAGGGTGAGGCTGCCGAGCCCCGGGCCGACCTCGACGACCACGTCCTCGGGGCGGACCTCGGCGGTCCGCACGATACGGCGGACCGTGTTGGCGTCGATCACGAAGTTCTGGCCGCGCTGCTTGGTCGGGCGCACACCGAGGGCGGCCGCGAGTTCGCGGACGTCGGTGGGGCCGAGAAGGGCGTCGGGGGTGGGGCTGCTCACGGCACAAGGGTACGGGGGCCCGCCGCCCCGCCCCGACGGATCACCCGGGCGGCCGGGCTCCGCGGGGCAGCCGGGCTCCGCCGGGCAGCCGGGCTCCCCGGGGCAGCGGGGCGGCCGGACTCCGTAGGGCGGCCGGACTCCCCGTGGCGGCCGGACTCCGCCGAGCCGGGCAGCCGGACTCCCGGGGCAGCCGGGCTCAGCCGGGCAGCGGGGCAGCCGGGCTCCGCCGGGCGGCCGGGCTCCGCAGGACTCCCCAGGGCAGCGGGGCGGCCGGACTCCCCGGGGCAGCCGGGCAGCCGCCTCCGCCGGGCGGCCGGGCGGTTCCTCATCCGTGCAGCCGGGCCCCGCAGTGCGGCCAGGGGCTCGCGCCTCGGCGCATGTACAGCTTCTTCGCGCGGAAGGTCTGCTCGGCCGCGGGCGCGTCCTGCGGGCGGCCGCTGCCGCCGAGGCTCTGCCAGGTCCGGGTGTCGAACTGGTACAGGCCGCCGTAGGTGCCGGAGGAGTCGACCGCGTCCGGCCGTCCGCCCGACTCGCACACGGCGAGAGCCTGCCAGTCGAGGCCGTCGGCCCCCCGCACGGAGGCCGGCAGCGCCTTGGTGCCCACCTTCACCAGCTGGTCGCGCGGCTCGCGCACGGTCTCGGTCTCGACCAGGCGCGGCTTCTGCCGGACGCCGTTGACCGTGCGCAGATGGAGGGTGACCCGGCGCAGGCCCGGCAGTCCTGGGCGCTCGACGACCTCGGTGCCCTTGAACAGCGTCGGGTCCTCGGTCCATCGCACCTCGAACGGAATGCGCTCCTCACGCACCTCCTTCGTGCCGGTGATCCGCAGCACGGTGACGGTCTGCCCGTCGCGCGGGAAGCTGCCCTGCGGGACGGAGATGGCGTCCTGGCCGCGCAGGGTGATCCCGGCCTGCTCGACCGCCTCGCGCACGGTCGCCGCGTTGGTGCGGATGGTGCGGGCGCGGCCGTCGGCCATGATCGTCACGGAGCGCTCGGTGCGCACGTCCAGGACCAGGCCCTCGCGTCCGATCGGCCGCGAGCGGGAGGTCGACACGTACGCGCCCTGGGCGCGCACACCCAGCTGCTCCAGCGCGCCCTCCACGGTGTGCGCCGTCGTCCACACCTCGCGCCGGTGCCCGTCGAGCGTGAGCCGGAGAGGGCGCCCGTAGCGCACCGCGACCTCGTCGCCGCTCTCCAGCTCCGTGCCCGGAGCGGGCGCCACCATGTCGTGCGGTCCCACCACGACGCCCTCCTGCGCCAGCAGCTCGGTCACGTCGTCGGCGAAGGTGTGCAGCGTCCTGGGACGGCCGTCGACGCTCAGCTCCACGGCCTTGTCCTCGGCGACGAAGGCGGTCGTGCCACCGGCGAGGAAGGCGACGACCAGTGCCCGGGGCAGCAGCCGGCGCACGGGACCGTCCGCGCGCGGGGGGCGGACGGGGCCGACGCCGTAGGGGAGCGTGGGGCTGTGGTGGTGCTCCGGGCTTCGCAGGTGCTCGGGGTCCTGGGGGTGTGCGGGGCTGCGGGGGCGCGGCGCGGCGTCCGTCTGCCCGGCGCCCCGCGCCCGGCGTCGGCGCGCGGCCCGGCCCTCCCCGTCGGCGCGCGCCTCGTACGGCACGGGTCGGGCGGGCACACCAGGGTCGCCGTACGGGTCATCGCTCGCCGGGTCGCCCCCGTACGCCCGGGCGCCCCGCTGGGCCGGCGCGGGCGGGTCGCCCTCCCCCGGCGAGCCCCCCGTCCGGCGGCGCGGCGACGCGGCGGCGGACTCGTAGGCGGGGGCGTAGGTGTCCGTGCCCGACGCGTGGACGTCCTCGGGCGCGAACGCGTAAGGCGACGCGTGGGGCGCCAGGTAGGGGGCGCCCGTGCGGGGCTGCGGGTAGGTCTCGCCGTACCCCAGCGTCTCGGCGGTGTGCGGGTCGAAGGGGGCGGTGTACGGCGGGCCGCCGGTGCCGGGGGCGTACGCGGGGACCGGGTGGTCGAACGGGTCGTACTCGGGGGTGCGCGTGTACCGCTCGTCGCGCACGTACGGCGAATCGCTCACGCCGACACGCTCCAGGAGTCCAGAGGGGTCCCGATCGGGCCACCAGAACCTAGCGGAGCCGCCGTCACTCTCCAAAGCGACGCGACTACACACCGTCGCGGCGTGATGGCGGACGGGCCCTCGGACGATGCCGGGGCCGCCCTGCGTCAGTAGCCGAAGGCGCGGGCCGTGTTCGCCGCGAGGGCCGTCGCCAGCGCGTCCTCGTCGATGCCCCGCACGGCGGCCATCGCGCGCACCGTGACCGGGATGAGATACGGGGCGTTGGGCCGTCCGCGGTACGGCGCGGGCGTGAGGAACGGCGCGTCCGTCTCCACCAGCAGCAGCTCCAGCGGGGCCACCGCCACCGCGTCCCGCAGGTTCTGGGCGTTCTTGAAGGTGACGTTGCCGGCGAAGGACATGAAGTAGCCGGAGCGGGCGCAGATCTCGGCCATCTCGGCGTCGCCGGAGTAGCAGTGGAAGACCGTCCGCTGCGGCGCGCCCTCCTCCTTCAGCACGCGCAGCACGTCGGCGTGGGCGTCGCGGTCGTGGATGACCAGCGCCTTGCCGTGCCGCTTGGCGATCTCGATGTGGGCGCGGAAGGAGCGCTCCTGCGCGGCCTTGCCGTCCTCACCGGTGCGGAAGTAGTCCAGGCCGGTCTCGCCGACGCCCTTGACCTGCGACAGCGCGGCGAGCCGGTCGATCTCGGCGAGCGCCTCGTCCAGGCCCGCCTCGCCGCCGGGCTGCCGCGCGCCCTGCCGGGACCATCCGTCGGGGTCGCCGTGGACGATGCGCGGGGCCTCGTTGGGGTGCAGGGCGACGGTCGCGTGGACGGCGTCGTGGACCGCGGCGGTCGCGGCGGCCCAGCGCGAGCCGGCCACGTCGCAGCCCACCTGCACCACGGTCGTCACCCCGACCGACGCCGCCTTCGCCAGGGCCTCCTCGACTGTGCCGGACTGCATGTCGAGGTGGGTGTGGGAGTCGGCGACCGGCACCGCGAGGGGCACGGGCAGCGGCGGCGCGGCGTTCTTGTCGGCGGCGTTCGAAGGCATGCCCCGATCCTACGAAAGGGGCATGCCCGACAGGTTCCCCAGGCCCGGCCCCCGGGTTCTCAGCTCGCCCGGCGCCGGAAGGCGTGCAGGAGGTCCGGGAGATGCCACCGGTGCCGCGCCCGGGTCTCCCGGCCCGGCACCGGCGCCTTCTCGCGCGGCCGCGGCCGGCCCGCGTTCAGCACCAGGGCCACCTGCCCGGCCCGCATGATCCGCACGACATGGCTGTCGCAGTGCTCGCACAGCGGCCGGCTCAGCGGCGAGGGGACGACACGGTCGTCGGCGACGTAGGTGACGAACTCCCGCCCCTCGACGTCGAGGTGGTGCTCGATCACATACGACTGCTCCCAGCCGTGTCCGCAGTGCATACAGGCGAAGGAATACGACTCGTTGGCGACGGGGAGGGAGGCGGGCGGCCGCGCCCGGTGGCCGATACCGGCGATCTCTGTCATGCCAGCTCCTGAGTCCGCTGGTGGGCGGGGACGGGTGCGTCCCCGGAAGTCCCTCCACCAGTGGACTCCTCGGCCCGCGCGGGCGCGACGGACCTGTCGAGTGTTGGAGCCGATTTGGGCGTTCCTTGCCGCGGCGCCCCTGCTGAGAGGCTCGCGCTTTGCTTTGGGGCGCCCGGCTTTTGCCTTGGGGCACACGGCCTTTGCCTGGGGGCACACGGCCTTTGCCCAGAAATCAGCCGCCGGCGGGCATGGATCGGGCTCCCGCGTTCTTCGCCGCCACGACCGCGTCGAAGACCTCCCGCTTGGGCAGTCCGGCCTCCGCCGCAACCGCCGCGATGGCCTCCTTGCGCCGCTCGCCCGCCTCCTCGCGCACCCGCACCCGGCGCACCAGTTCGGCCGCGTCGAGCGTCTCGGGTCCCCTGTCGGGCGCGCCCTGGACGACCACGGTGATCTCCCCGCGCACGCCCTCGGCGGCCCACGCGGCCAGCTCGGCCAGCGGACCGCGCCTGACCTCCTCGTAGGTCTTGGTCAGTTCACGGCACACCGCGGCGCGCCGGTCGGCGCCGAACACCTCGGCCATCGCCGCCAGGGTGTCGTCGAGCCGGTGCGGCGCCTCGAAGTAGACCAGCGTGCGCCGCTCCTCGGCCACCTCCCGCAGCCGGCCGAGCCGCTCGCCGGCCTTGCGGGGCAGGAACCCCTCGAAGCAGAAGCGGTCGACGGGCAGCCCGGACAGGGCGAGCGCGGTGAGCACGGCGGACGGGCCGGGCACGGCGGTGACGCGGACGTCCTTCTCGACGGCGGCGGCGACCAGCCGGTAGCCGGGGTCGGACACGGACGGCATCCCGGCGTCGGTGACCAGCAGCACGCGTGCGCCGCCGAGGAGTTCCTCGACGAGCTCGGGCGTGCGCGCGGACTCGTTGCCCTCGAAGTACGACACCACGCGGCCCTTGGTCGTCACGCCCAGCGCCTGGGTCAGCCGGCGCAGCCGCCGCGTGTCCTCGGCCGCGACCACGTCGGCGCCGGCCAGCTCCGCGGCCAGCCGGGGCGGCGCGTCCGCGAGGTCGCCGATGGGGGTGCCCGCCAAAACAAGGGTTCCAGTCACCCCCCCATCCTCCCAAAGGGAACAGGCCCGCTCTCCCGGAGGCCGCCGAGGCCCCCTGGGAAGTCACCCGCGTCCGACGCATCCACCGCATGCACGGGACTCACACAGCACCGTTCCCTACGATGGCGCGGTGACCAGTACCGCGTCCTCCGCGTCCTCGACGGACCTCCGCCATGAGCAGGCCCCGCACGACCAGCGGCCGTCGTGGCAGCAGCGGCTGCGCCGGTTCGGCTACGCGGCGCGGCCCGAGGGCGATGTCCGGGACCGGCTGGTGCCGCCGTACGCCGAGCACTCGCCGCGGCTGTGGTCGGTGTTCGGCGCGCCGCCCGCCCTCGCCGAGCGGTTCAACCGGCTGTCCGGCTGGCTCGGCCCGCTGCTGGTGACGCTGTTCGCGGGCGTCCTGCGGTTCTGGAACCTGGGCAGCCCGAAGGCGGTGATATTCGACGAGACGTACTACGCGAAGGACGCGTGGGCGCTCGTCCACCGCGGCTTCGAGGTGAACTGGGACAAGAACGCCAACGACCTGGTCCTGTCCACGGGCGGGCACGTCCCGATCCCGACGGACGCCGCGTACGTCGTGCATCCGCCGGTCGGCAAGTACGTCATCGGGCTGGGCGAGCTGATCTTCGGGTTCGACCCGTTCGGCTGGCGGTTCATGACCGCGCTGCTCGGCACGCTGTCGGTGCTGATGGTGTGCCGGGTGGGGCGGCGGCTGTTCCGCTCGACGTTCCTGGGCTGCCTGGCGGGCGCGCTGCTGGCGGTGGACGGTCTGCACTTCGTGATGAGCCGCACCTCGCTGCTCGACGGGGTGCTGATGTTCTTCGTCCTGGCGGCGTTCTGCTGTCTGGTGATCGACCGCGACAACGCGCGGGCCAGGCTCGCCGCCGCGCTGCCGGCCGACGAGGACGGCCGGGTGCGCCCCAGCGCCCAGGTCGCCGACACGCTGCGGCTGGGCCTGCGGCCGTGGCGCTGGACCGCGGGACTGATGCTGGGCCTGGCCATCGGCACCAAGTGGAACGGCCTGTACTTCCTGGCCGCGTTCGGGCTCATGACCGTGCTGTGGGACATCGGCTCCCGCAAGGTGGCGGGGGCCCGCCACCCGTACCTGGCGGTGTTCAAGTACGACCTGGGCTTCGCGTTCCTGGCGACCGTGCCCGTCGCCGTCCTCACCTATCTGCTCTCGTGGACCGGGTGGATCCTGTCCCCGGCCGACGGCACCGGCGGCTACTACCGCGACTGGGCCGTCAAGGACGGCCGCGACAGCTCCTGGTCCTGGCTGTTCCCGGACTGGTGGCGCAGCCTGTGGCACTACGAGACCCAGGTGTACGACTTCCACGTCGGGCTGTCCTCGCCGCATACGTACGAGTCCAACCCGTGGAGCTGGATCGTGCTGGGCCGCCCGGTGTCGTACTTCTACGAGTCCCCGGCGCCCGGCCGGGACGGCTGCCCGGCAGACGCGGGCGAGAAGTGCGCACGCGAGGTGCTGGCGCTCGGCACGCCGGTGCTGTGGTGGGTGGGCTGCTTCGCGCTGCTGTACGTGCTCTACCGCTGGTTCTTCCGCCGCGACTGGCGCGCGGGCGCCATCGCCTGCGCGATCGTGGCGGGTTACCTGCCCTGGTTCTTCTTCCAGGAGCGCACGATCTTCTTCTTCTACGCCGTGGTGTTCGTGCCGTTCCTCTGCCTGGCGGTGGCGATGCTGGTCGGCACGCTGGTGGGCCCCCCGGGTTCGGGCGACACCCGCCGCGTGGCCGGGGCGACGAGCGCGGGCGTACTGGTCCTGCTGATCGCCTGGAACTTCATCTACTTCTGGCCGATCTACACCGGTACGGCCATCCCCATAGACGACTGGCGGTCGCGGATGTGGCTGGACACCTGGGTCTGACACGGTCCCAGGTTTCGGTCTGGAGAGCCGGGCACCCGCCCCGGATGTCGGCGCCGCCCCTTACAGTGCAAGGGAAGTGAAACGGGGGACACGGGAGGGACCGCGCGATGCGCAAGGGGGTCAAGGGAGCTGTCGTCGGGGCGGTGTTCGCGGCGATGCTCGGCGGCGCCGGGTACGGCGCGTTCAATCTGGTGTCCGCGCTGGGCGGCGACGACGGCTCGGGCACGGCCGGCTCGACGTCCGCGAAGAGCGGACCGCCGGACAGTGACGAGATCGCCGCGACCACGAAGGAGTTCTTCGCCGCCTGGGAACAGGGCCGGGGCGCGCGGGCCGCGTCGTTCACGAACAACGCGGTGGACGCCGAGCCGGTGCTGACGTCGTTCGGCGGCAGCGCGCATCTGACGGATGTGCACATCACGCCGGGCACGCCGGCCGGCACCACCGTGCCCTACTCGGTGCGGGCGACCGTCTCGTACAAGGGGCGGACCAAGCCGCTGGAGTACGACACCGAGTTGACGGTGGTGCGCGGGATCACGACCGGGCGGGCGCTGGTCGACTGGCAGCCCACGGTGGTCCATCCCGAGCTGGGCAAGGGCGACACCCTGGTCACGGAGGAGTCCGCGAGCCCGCCGATCGAGGCGGTCGCGCGCGACGGCAGCGTCCTGACGAAGGACAGGTACCCCTCGCTGGGCCCGGTCCTGGACGATCTGCGCAAGCGCTACGGCCATGAGGCGGGCGGCACGCGCGGGGTGGAGCTGTCGGTCCGGCACACCGCGACCGGCGCGGCCGACACGGCACTGCTGACCCTCACCGAGGGCCGGGCGGGCCGGCTGCCGACCACGATCAGCCCGCGGGTGCAGGCGGCCGCCGAGAAGGCCGTCACCGGCTTCGAGGAATCGTCCGTGGTCGCGGTCAAGCCGAGCACGGGTGAGATCCTCGCGGTCGCCAACAACCGCGTGGACAAGTGGAACGCAGCCTTCGAGGGCGAGCTGGCACCCGGCTCCACCATGAAGATCATCAGCGCGGCGATGCTCATCGACAACGGCCTGACCACGGCGGACGGACCGGCCCCCTGTCCCCCGAACGCGCTCTCGGACGGCCATACCTTCAACAACCTCAAGGGACTCCGGCCGAACGAGGCCGCCACGCTCGCCGACAGCTTCGCCCGTTCCTGCAACACCGCGTTCGTGAAGTTCGCCGACGAGATCCAGGACGACTCCCTCACCAAGGAAGCGCAGGAGCGGTTCGGGCTCGGCCGTGACGACTGGAAGGCCGGCGTCACCACGTTCGACGGCAGCGTCCCGGTCTCCGAGGGCCCGGACACGGCGGCCGCGCTGCTCGGCCAGGGCAAGGTGCAGATGAGCCCGCTGAACATGGCGTCCGTCACGGCGACCGCCATCACGGGCTCGTTCCGCCAGCCGGTGATCGTGCCGCAGAGCCTGGACGGCCGCCCGCTCGCCCGGGCCGAGGGCCTGCGGCAGAGCACGGTGGGCCAACTGCGCGCCCTGATGAACCGCACCGCCACGAGCGGCACCGCAGCGAAGGCCATGTCCGGCCTGGGCGGCGACATCGGCGCGAAGACCGGCTCCGCCGAGGTCGACGGACAGGCCACCTCCAACAGCTGGTTCACCGGATTCCGCGGTGATGTCGCGGCCGCCGCGATGGCCCAGCAGGGCGGCCACGGCAGCGACGCGGCCGGGCCGATCGTGGCGCAGGTCCTGCGGGCGGGCGGGTGAACGGTCCGGAACCGACCCACGGGTGGCCGACGTCACCCCGGCAGGTCGGGACCGGAGCATGACACTGTCGTTGGGACAGTGAGGGGAACGACGGCAACGACAACAGGGCACGCGGGCGACGGGACCCCGAGGACTCGAAGCGGAGGAACGGACAGCAGTGGGCAAGAGAAGGCGCGTCCCGCAGAGACGGACCGGCAGTCCCGCCGTCATCGGGTCGGTGATCGCCGCGGTCGTCGGCGCCGCCGGCATCGGCGGCTATGTGCTCTACGGCTCGGGCGCCGCCGCCGACGACACCGCGGCCGGCACCGAGCGCGAGTCGGTCAGGACCGGCCCGCTGTCCGCCACCGAGGTGACCACGGCCTCCCAGCGCTTCCTCACCGCCTGGCAGCGAGGACAGGTGACCGCCGCCGCGGCCGCCACCGACGACGCCACCGCCGCCACCACCCTGCTCACCGGCTACGCCAAGGACGCCCGCGTCAAGGGCGTCACCCTCACCCCCGGCGTCCGCCAGGGCGCCAAGGTGCCCTTCACCGTCAAGGGCACCGTCACCCACGGCACCGTCAGCAAGCCGCTGACCTACACCAGCGCCCTCACGGTCGTACGGAACAAGGCCGACGGCAAGCCGCTGGTGCGGTGGGACTCCGCGGTCGTGCACCCCGATCTCAAGGACGGCGACCGGCTGGTCACCGGCGCGACGGGCACCCCGCCGGTCAAGGCGCTGGACCGCGAGGGCGGCGAGCTGAGCGTGAAGGAGTACCCGTCGCTGGCCCCGGTCCTGGACGGGCTGCGCGAGAAGTACGGCAAGACGGCCGGCGGCACCGCGGGGATCGAACTGCGCGTGGTGCGGGGCAAGGCCTCGAAGTCGGCCGACGCGCAACTGTCCGACAAGACGCTGCTGGAGCTGAGCGAGGGCACGCCCGGCACGGTGGAGACCACGTTGAGCCCGGCCCTCCAGGCCCAGGCGGAGCAGCAGGTCGCCACCCGTGAGCGCGCCTCGGTGGTGCTGCTGCGCCCGTCGACGGGCGAGATCCTCGCCGTCGCCAACTCCTCCCCCGGCTTCAACACCGCCTTCCAGGGCTCCCTCGCGCCGGGCTCCACGATGAAGGTCGTCACCTCCTCGATGCTGTTCGAGAAGAAGCTGGCGTCGGCGGAAAAGACGCACCCGTGCCCGAAGTTCTTCACCTACGGCGGCTGGAAGTTCCAGAACGACGACAAGTTCGAGATCAAGAACGGCACGTTCAAGGCGGCCTTCGCCCGCTCCTGCAACACCGCCTTCATCAGTCAGGCGCCGAAGCTGAAGGACTCGGACCTGACCCGGCAGGCGCAGCAGGTGTTCGGGCTGGGCATGGACAACTGGGCCGTCGGGGTGCCGACGTTCGACGGGGCGGTGCCGGTGCAGTCGCAGGCGCAGATGGCGGCCTCGCTCATCGGACAGGGCGGGGTGCGGATGAACCCGCTGAACATGGCGTCGGTCTCGGCGACGATCCAGTCGGGCACCTTCCACCAGCCCTACCTGGTCGCCCCCGCGGTGGACGGGCGCACACTGGCGACCGCCTCGCGCCGGCTGTCGGCGGGCGCGCTCGCGCAGGTGCGGGACGTGATGGCGTACACGGCGGCGTACGGTACGGCGGCCGAGGCCATGCGGGGCGTCACCGGCGACGTGGGCGCCAAGACCGGTTCGGCGGAGGTCGACGGGCAGAAGAAGCCCAACGGCTGGTTCACGGCGTACCGGGGAGATCTTGCGGCCGCGGGCGTGGTCCAGGCGGGCGGCCACGGCGGCGACACCGCGGGCCCGATCGTGGCGGCCATGCTGAAGGCGGGCGGCTGAGGCCGCACACCCGCTCCGGTCGGTGAGCCGCGGCGGCCGTTGCGTACCGCTGGGTGAGCCGCGGCGGCCGGTGATCCGGATCGCTCAGTGGGCGACGGGCTGTGCCGCGGCGATGTACGTCCGGCGCAGGAAGCGCAGCAGCGCCTTGGAGTCGAACTGCACGACCTCGACGCCCTGCGAGGAGTGGAACTCGACGACGGCCTGAACCCGGCCACAGGGCCACACGCGTACCTCTCCGTTGCCGGCCGGGGCACGCAATCCTTGTTCGAGCAGGGACCTGGAGAAGGTCCACTCGTGCGGTCCGGGCAGGCCGACCCGGATCGCGCGGGGATCGATGTCCGGGTCATAGCGCAGCACGACGGGGACGGCTCCGCGTTCTTCCAGCACCGTGACGTCGGTGTCCTTGACTATGTGGGCTCGTGCGTACTGCTCGACTACAGACATCGGCAGGCCCCTAACGCTGCGTGACCTGAATGAAAGCTTTACTTCCGATTTCCCCCCAATGTCGCACATATTCCACGTCGCGCCCCCCGGCATCATGATTCCGTCCAGTAATTAGTGCCTACACGCTCTTGCAAGTGATTCGCATTAAGCCACTATCATCGAACGGTGCATGTGCCTGACGGATTCATCAACGCCCCCACGTCCCTCGCCACCGGAGTCGTGGCCGCCACAGCCGTCGCCGTGAGCCTGCGCGGCGCGCGCCGCGAGCTCGACGAGCGGACCGCGCCGCTGGCCGGACTCGTCGCGGCGTTCATCTTCGCCGTGCAGATGCTGAACTTCCCCGTGGCCGCCGGAACCAGCGGCCATCTGCTGGGCGGGGCCCTGGCCGCGATACTCGTCGGCCCCTTCACAGGCGTGCTGTGTGTGTCGGTGGTCCTGCTGATGCAGGGCGTGCTGTTCGCCGACGGCGGCCTGACCGCGCTCGGCGTGAACATCACCGACATGGCCGTCGTGACGACCGTCGTCGCCTATGCCGTCTTCCGCGGCCTGGTGAAGGTCCTGCCGCGCACCCGCCGTTCGGTGACCGCCGCCACCTTCGTCGCCGCTCTCCTCTCCGTGCCGGTCTCGGCGCTCGCCTTCACCGCGCTGTACGCCGTCGGCGGCACCACCGACGTCTCCATCGGCAAGGTCGCCACCGCCATGGTGGGCGTCCACGTCCTGATCGGCCTCGGCGAGGCCGTGATCACCTCGCTCACCGTCGGCGCCGTCCTCGCCGTCCGCCCCGACCTGGTGTACGGCGCCCGCGACCTGCACCGGCCGCTGAAGCTGCGGGTGAACGGCGAACTCGTCGACGCCCCCGCCGCCCGCCCGGTCCCGGTCGCCGCCCGCCCCACCCGCAAGGTGTGGCTCACCGGCCTGGCCGCCTCCCTGGTACTCGCTGGCGTCGTCAGCTTCTACGCCTCCGCCAGCCCCGACGGCCTGGAGAAGGTCGCCGCCGACCACGGCATCGACAAGAAGGCCGAGGACCACGCGAACGCGGACTCCCCGCTGGCCGACTACGGCGTCAAGGACGTCGACGACGCCCGGCTGTCCGGGGGCCTGGCCGGCGTCATCGGTGTCGGCGTCACGGTCGTGGCCGGCAGCGGGGTGTTCTGGGCGGTCCGCCGACGGCGTTCGGCCGAGGTCACCGACACCTCCGTGACCGCGAGCGCCTGACATGGGGGCCGGGCACGCGCACAAGCTCTACCGGCACGGGCACTCGCCCGTGCACGCGCTTCCGCCGCACACCAAGCTCGTCGCCACCTTCGCCTTCGTGGTGGTCGTGGTGTCGACCCCGCGCGAGGCGATGTGGGCCTTCGGGCTCTACGCCGCGCTCCTCGCGGGCACCGCGGCCCACGCGCGCGTGCCCGCGGGGTTCCTGCTCAAGCGGCTGCTGATCGAGGTGCCGTTCGTCGCGTTCGCCGTGCTGATGCCCTTCGTGGCGGAGGGCGAGCGCACCGAGGTGCTCGGCGTCTCCCTGAGCGTCAGCGGCCTGTGGGGCGCCTGGAACGTCCTCGCCAAGGGCACCCTGGGCGTCGCCGCCTCCGTCCTGCTCGCCTCCACCACCGAGCTGCGCGAGCTGCTGCTCGGCCTGCAACGGCTCAGACTGCCGCCGCTGCTGGTGCAGATCGCGTCCTTCATGATCCGCTACGGCGACGTCATCACGGACGAGATGCGCCGCATGCGGATCGCCCGCGAGTCACGCGGCTTCGAAGCCCGCGGGCTGCGGCACTGGGGCGTGCTCGCCACGTCGGCGGGCGCGCTGTTCATCCGCTCCTACGAACGCGGCGAGCGCGTCCACCTCGCCATGGTCAGCCGCGGCTACGCCGGTTCGATGCCTGTCATCGACGAGGTGACCGCCTCCCGCACACAGTGGACGCATGCCCTCACGCTCCCGGGCGCGGCTCTCGTCGTGTGTCTGCTGGGATGGACCCTTTGAACCCTCCCCCGGTAGAAGCAGGGGGATTCCTGGCTCAGGAGGCCCCACGGGTCGGCGACCCGAAGGGCCTTGCTCCCCCGAAGCCGGCCGGCACGGAACCTGCCCGGTTCGCACTGCGAACGTCAGAAGGAATGCGCATGACTGGTTCACGCAACGCACCGCTCGTGATCGACGCGAGCCGATCGCGCGACGGGATTCGGAGGGTCCGGTGACATTCTCGCTGGAGGTCTCCGGCCTCGCCTTCGCCTACCCCGACGGCCACCAGGCCCTGTTCGGCGTGGACTTCTCGATCGGACGCGGCGAGCGGGTCGCCCTGCTCGGCCCGAACGGCGCGGGCAAGACCACCCTCGTGCTGCACCTCAACGGCATCCTGGCCGGCGGCGCGGGCCGGGTCACGGTCGCCGGACTGCCGGTCGGCAGGCAGCACATGGCCGAGATCCGCCGCAAGGTCGGCATCGTCTTCCAGGACCCCGACGACCAGCTGTTCATGCCGACGGTCCGCGAGGACGTGGCCTTCGGGCCCGCCGCGGCCGGACTGAGGGGCGCCGAGCTGGAGGCGCGCGTCGACCGGGCGCTGGAGCAGGTCGGCATGGCGGACTTCAAGGACCGCCCGCCGCACCACCTCTCCTTCGGCCAGCGCCGCCGGGTGGCGGTCGCCACCGTGCTCGCCATGGAGCCGGAGATCCTCGTCCTCGACGAGCCGTCCTCCAACCTGGACCCCGCCTCCCGTCGCGAACTCGCCGACATCCTGCGCTCCCTGGACGTCACCGTCCTGATGGTCACCCACGATCTGCCGTACGCCCTGGAGCTGTGCCCGAGGGCGCTGATCCTCAGCGAGGGTGTGATCGCCGCCGACGGCCCGACCGGCACGCTGCTGGCCGACGACGACCTGATGCGCGCCCATCGGCTGGAGCTGCCCTTCGGCTTCGACCCCCGGTCCGTGACAATGGGCGCGTGACGCGTCAGGACGAGAAGCACCCCGAGACCCCCGCCGGGTCGCTGCTGCTGGACGAGCAGCTGTGTTTCGCGCTGTACGCCGCCCAGCGCGCGGTGACGGCCGCGTACCGGCCCCTCCTGGACGAACTGGGCCTCACCTACCCGCAGTACCTGGTGCTGCTCGTGCTGTGGGAGCGCGGCGAGAGCACGGTCAAGGAGCTCGCGGCCGCCCTGCGCCTCGACTACGGCACGGTCTCGCCGCTGCTGAAGCGCCTGGAGGCGGCCGGTCTGGTGCGCCGGGAGCGGTCGGCTCGGGACGAGCGGTCGGTGCGTGTCGCGTGCACGGGCCGCGCCGAGGAGCTCAGGGAGCGCGCGGCCGGCGTCCCCGGCGCCCTGTTGCGGGCGACGGGACTCGAAGGCCCGGCGATCGCACGGCTGCGCGAGGAGCTGCGCGGGCTCGCGGAGCGGGCGGACGAGGCGGCGACCCGCACACGCTGACCGGGGCGCCTGTGGTTACCCGCGGTTTCCCACCCCTGCCCGTACCCGGCTCCCCTACCGGTCGGTACCTTGTGCACGATGTAGTTGTGCACTTCCGTGTTGCCCGCAGTCCGCACACCCAGGGGGAGGTCCCGTCGTGGTCGAAGGTGCCGTCGTCGACACCCGTCCGAAGAAGATCATGTACGTCGCCGAGGCGACCGCGCACGGCGGCCGCGACGGGTACGTCACGAGCCAGGACGGCCACATCGGGCTGAAGGTCGCGGTGCCGCCGGAGCTGGGCGGGGACGGCGACGGCACCAACCCGGAGCAGCTGTTCGCGGCCGGCTACAGCTCCTGCTTCCACAACGCGCTCGTCCTGGTGGGCCGCAGGGCGGGCCTGGACCTGACCGGCTCCACGGTCGCCGCGAAGGTCGGCATCGGCCCCAACGCGCACCAGGGCTACGGCCTCGCGGTCGCGCTCAGCGTGTCGCTGCCGGTGCTGGACCCGCAGGTCGCGGCGAAGCTGGTGGACGCGGCGCACGAGGTCTGCCCGTACTCCAATGCCACCCGGGGCAACATCGACGTCACCATCGTGCTCGGCTGACGCCGTACCCTTCCGTAGCCGGATCGGGAACCGCCGGCCGATGAGGAGTCGCAGGCGGCCCGAGCTTGTTGGAACCGCTGTCGAAGGCGGGGCGGAAAGGACATACGGACGTGGACGTGCACGGCACTGTGGCCGAGGGCTTCGAGCCGGTCAGGGAGGCGTTCGTACGCAACTTCGAGGTGCTCGGCGACCGCGGCGCCGCCGTCTCCGTGTACCGCGACGGCCACCGCGTGGTCGACCTGTGGGGCGGGACCAGGGACATCGACGGCACCGCCCCCTGGGAGCACGGCACCGCGCAGATCGTGCGGTCGGCGACCAAGGGTGTCGCCGCCGCCGCTCTCCTGCTGCTGCACCAGCGCGGCGAGCTGGACCTGGACGCGCCGGTCGGCCGGTGGTGGCCGGAGTACAAGACGGCCGGCAAGGAGCGCACCCTCGTCCGGCATCTGCTCGCGCACCGCGCGGGCGTGCCCGTCCTGGACCGGCCGCTGACGCCCGCGGAGGCCGCCGACCCCGACCTCGGGGCACAGGCCGTCGCCGCGCAGGAACCCGCCTGGGAGCCCGGCACCGGACACGGCTACCACGCGCAGACCTTCAGCTGGCTGACCGGCGAGCTGGTGCGCCGGGTCACCGGACGGCCGATCGGCGCGTGGATCGCCGAGGAGATCGCGGGGCCGGCCGGCGCGGACTTCTGGCTGGGGCTGCCGGACGCCGAGACCGCCCGGGTGGGCCGGGTGGGTCCGGCCGAGATACCCGAGGCCGCGGGCGCGCTGCGGACCCGCCCCAAGCGCGCGGTCGCCGACGCCTACGCCGACCCGGACTCGCTCACCCGCCGCGCCTTCGCCGCGATCACCCCGCTCCCCGACGAGAACGACGCGGCCTACCACGCGGCCGCCCTGCCCGCCTCCAACGGCATCGCCACCGCCGACGGCCTGGCCCGGATCTACGCCTCGCTCATCGGCGAAGTGGACGGCGGACGGCGTCTGTTCACGCCGCAGAGCGCCGAACTGGCCCGTGGCGAGCAGTCCTTCGGCGAGGACCGCGTGCTCGTCGTCGGCACCCGCTTCGGGCTCGGCTACATGCTGCACGGCAGCGCGTCCCCGCTGCTGAACCCCACCTCCTTCGGCCACCCCGGCCGCGGCGGCGCCCTCGGCTTCGCCGACCCGGAGACCGGTGTCGCTTTCGGCTATGTCACCAACGGCTTCCGCAAGAGCGTGACGGCGGACCCGCGGGCACAGGCACTGGTGAGGGCCGTACGGACGGCCCTCACCAGCGGGGACTGACGCGCCGACAGGGCGGGGCGCCTCACATGTGGATGGGGTGCGACGTACGCCCGGACGCCTGGTCGATCTCTCCGTGCGCCTTGGACAGCAGCTGCCGGGCGATCTGGTCGAGCGCCCGCGCACCGGCGATCTCCTCCCCGACCCGCGGCTGATTGGAGTCGGTCTGGTGCCTGCTGGCGTGCCCGTGGCCCCGTACCTCGGTCCCGTCGGGCAGGCGTACCATCGCGGCCGCTTTGGTGTGCTGCTCGTCCTCCATGAACTCCAGCTCGACATGCCATCCCACAGTGGTGTGCATCATGACGATCACCTCCGGAACACCTGCTTCCAGGGTGCCCCCGGCACGGCATGACCGCACCCAATCGGGACGAGTCCGGTCAGATCCCTCACCCTGTGTGCAGCATCAGCCCGATCCCGATGACCAGCAGCCCGGCCGCCCAGATCCGGGGCGCGCCGAACCGCTCCTTGAAGACGACGGCCCCGATCGCCGCGCCGACCAGGATCGAGGACTCGCGCAGCGCGGCGATGGGCGCCATCTCGGCCTTGGTCTGCGCCCACAGCACCAGCCCGTACGCCGCGACCGACAGCCCGGCCCCGAGCAGGCCGACCCCGGCGAAGGGCCGCAGCCGGGCGAGCGTCTGCCCGCGCCAGACGTGGAACGCGTAGGCGGGCAGGACGAACCCCTCGGCGATCATCAGCCAGGCGACGTACCCGAGGGAGGTCCCCGAGGACCGTACGCCCAGCCCGTCCACCACGGTGTACGCGGCGATGCACAGCCCGGTCGCGAGCGCGGCCCCGATCGCCGCCCAGTTGGGTTGCCGCCCGCGCAGCCCCCACAGAGCGACACCGGTCAGCCCGGCGCAGGACAGCGCGATACCGGCCGCCGCCCAGCCGTCGGGCACCTCGTGGGCGAACAGGGCGGCCAGCCCGGTGACCACCAGCGGCGCGCTGCCGCGGGCGATCGGGTAGGCCTGCCCGAAGTCGCCGAGCCGGAAGGACCGCATCAGCAGGGCGTAGTAGGCGATGTGGATGACGGCGGAGGCGACGAGGTAGGGCCAGGCGGCGGCCGCCGGGAACGCCACGAACGGCGCCAGAGCGAACCCGATCAGCATCCCGCCGCCGGAGATCAGGGTGAACCCGACGAGCTTGTCGGTGATCTTGTGGGCGATCGCGTTCCAGCAGGCGTGCGTGACCGCGGCGAGCAGCACCGCCGCGGTGACGGCCGGCGTCACGCGGTGCGCTCGCGCACGTCCACCAGGGTCGCCCCGGCCCGCTCCACCAGTGCCTCGGGCGCCATCGGGAAGACCGCGTGCGGGTTCCCGGCCGCCGCCCACACCTCGTCGTGCGTGAGCAGCGCCCGGTCGGCGAGCACCCTGGTCGGCGTCCGGTGCCCGAACGGCGGCACCCCGCCGATGGCGTACCCGGTGGTCTCCCGTACGACGCCCGCGTCGGCCCGGGTCACCTTCTCGGCGCCGAGCTCGCGCCGGACCCGCTCGACGTCGACGCGCGAGGCACCGTCCATCAGCACCAGCACCGGTACACCGTCCGCCGCGAAGATCAGCGACTTGCAGATCTGGCTGAGCTCGCAGCCGATCGCCGCGGCGGCCTCGGCCGCGGTCCGGGTCGCGTCCGGGAATCTGCGGACCCGGCCGAGCAGGCCGTCGAGGCCCGAGTCGGACAGGGCCTCGGCGAAACGGGGGTGGGCTCCGCAGCCCTCGGCGTCGGTGGCGGGTGTCGTTGTCATGCAGGGCACGCTAGCCGTGCGTGTAGCGGGCACGCGACCGGATTCCGCGCCGGCGCGGTCCGGCCCCGGACACAGAAGGGCCGGTGAGGGATCCCCGTCCCCACGGGTCCCCTCACCGGCCGGTCCTGCGGCGGCGTGTCAGGCGCGCACGAGCCGCTTCTCCTCGTCGAGGCCCTCGCGGTCGCCCGCGGTGCGCAGGCCCTCGCCCTCGACGTCCACGTTGGGCAGGATCCGGTCCAGCCACTTCGGCAGCCACCAGGCCCGCCGGCCCAGCAGGGCCAGGACGGCCGGGACGATCGCCATACGGACGATGAAGGCGTCGAAGAACACCGCGATCGCGAGGCCGAAGCCGATCATCTTGACCATGGACTCGCTGGAGCCGATGAAGCCCGCGAACACCGCCATCATGATCACCGCGGCCGCGGTGACCACCCGGGCGCCGTGCTTGAAGCCGGTCACCACGGCCTGGCCCGGGTTCTCCCCGTGCACGTACGCCTCACGCATCCGGGTCACGAGGAAGACCTCGTAGTCCATGGCGAGACCGAAGACCACGCCGACCATGAAGATCGGCATCATCGACATGACGGGTCCGGTCTCCTGCACGCCCATGAGCCCGGACAGCCAGCCCCACTGGAAGACCGCGACCACGGCGCCGAGCGCGGCCATGACGGAGAGCAGGAAGCCGAGGGCCGCCTTGAGCGGGACCAGGATCGAGCGGAAGACCACGATCAGCAGGAGGAAGGCCAGGCCGACCACCAGGATCAGATACGGGATCAGCGCGTCGTTCAGCTTCTGCGAGACGTCGATGTTCATCGCCGTCGCGCCGGTGACCAGCACGTCCGACCTGGTGTCGGCCGCGATGTCCGCGCCGGTGTCGCGGATGGAGTGGACCAGGTCCTCCGTGGTCGCGGAGGACGGCTTGGCGTCGGGGACGACCGTGATGGTGGCGGTGTCGCCGGCCTTGTTGGGCGCGGCCGGGGTGACCGTCACGACGTTGTCCAGGGCCTTGATGCGGTCGCCGGTCTCGGCGAACGCGGCCTGCGGGTCGGCGCTGTCCTTGGCGTCGACGACCACCATGAGCGGACCGTTGAAGCCGGCCCCGAAGCCCTCGGAGAGCAGGTCGTAGGCGCGGCGCTGGGTGGTGGAGGTGGGCTGGGAGCCGTCGTCGGGGAGGCCAAGTTCCAGGGAGGCGGCCGGGAGGGCCGCGGCGCCCAGGCCGATGATGCCCACCAGCAGCACCGCCAACGGGCGGCGCACCACGAAGCTGGCCCAGCGGGTGCCCATGTTCGGGCGGCCGGCGTTCTTCCTGGCACGGCCGCCGCCCAGCAGCTTGGACTTCTCGCCCGTCGGGCGCACCTTGCGGCCGGCGTAGCCGAGCAGCGCCGGGATGAGGGTGAGCGCGATCAGGACGGCGATGGCGACGGTGCCGGCGGCGGCGAAGCCCATCTTGGTCAGCATCGGGATGTTGACGACCGCGAGGCCGACCAGGGCGATGACGACGGTGAGTCCGGCGAAGACCACCGCGGAGCCCGCGGTGCCGGCGGCGCGTCCGGCCGCCTCCTCGCGGTCGCGGCCCTCGGCGAGTTCGGCCCGGTAGCGGGAGACGATGAACAGCGCGTAGTCGATACCGACGGCCAGGCCGATCATCGTGGCCAGCGTGGAGGTGGTGGAGCCCAGGTCGAGGGCGCCGGCGAGGGCGGTGATGGTGGAGACACCGATGCCCACACCGATGATCGCGGTGAGCAGCGGCAGTCCGGCGGCGAGCAGCGAGCCGAAGGTGATGACCAGGACGACCGCGGCGACCGCGATGCCGATGACCTCGGTGGAGCCGGTCTCGGGAGTGGCCTGGAGGGCGTCACCGCCGATCTCGACGGTCAGCCCGGACTCCCGCGCCTGCTCGGCGGCGTCCTGGAGCGCCTCGCGGCTGGAGTCCTGCAACTCCATGCCGGAGACGTCGTACTTGACCGAGGCGTAGGCGATCGAGCCGGAGCTGCTGACCGCGTTCGCCTGGTACGGGTCGGCGACGGAGACGACCTCGCTGCCGGTGGACAGCTCCTCGACGGTCTTCTCGACGGCCGCCTTGTTCTCGGCGTCCGTCATCTTCTCCCCGGCCGGTGCCTTGAACACGACGCGGGCGGTGGCCCCGTCGGCGCTCATCCCGGGGAAGCGCTCCTCCAGCAGGTCGAAGGCCTTCTGCGCCTCGGTGCCTGGGACGGAGAACGAGGTGGTGCCCGCTGCGGGCGCGCTGGCCGCGCCGACCCCGGCGAGGGTCAGCAGCGCCACCCAGATCAGGGCGACGAAGTGCCGTCGCCGGAAGGCGAGGCGGCCGAGTTTGTACAGGAAGGTGGCCACGGGCGTACTCCCGGTCAGGTCGTGGGGTGGTTCTGGGCAGGGGTGACCGGCCCGGCGGGGAGGCAGGGGCGATCGGCCCGACGACATGAGCGGCGACGTCAGGTATCAGGAAAAGGGGATGACGGCTCAGGCGGTGCGCACGCCGAGGGCGGGGAGGACCACGGCGTCCACGTACGAGGTGAGGAAGGCCCGGGTGGGCGGCTGCTCGTCCAGCAGGGCGCGGGTGACGAACCCGCCGATCATCATGTGGAGCATGAAGTCGAGCGCCGGGCAGTCGGGGCGGACCTCGCCCCGGGCGACGGCGCGTTGCAGCACCCGCTGGACCTCGGCCATCTCCGGTTCGATCAGCAGCTCCTGGAACGCCTGGCGCAGATCCGGGTTCTGGTGGATCGCCATGGCGATGCCCCGCATCAGCGCGGAGTTCTGCTCCCTGGTGCAGTCGTCCTCCATGCCCACCAGAGCATGCAGGTCGCCGCGGAGCGAGCCGGTGTCGATGTCGTCGATCTTGCCGGGCTTGTTGTGCCGCAGGGCCTTGACGACCAGTTCGGCCTTGCCGCCCCACTGGCGGTAGAGCGTGGCCTTGCTGGACCTCGTGCGGGCGGCGACGGCGTCCATCGTCAGAGCGTCGTAGCCGACCTCGCGGAGCAGGCCGAGCACGGCCTCGTACAGCTCGGCCGCGCGCTCGGGCGTGATCCGGCTGCGACGCTGCGCGGTGACCGCTGCCTCAGCCATGTCCCTCACCCTCCCGCTCCGTCCGACTCCTACGTCCACGAATCTAGCGCAGCACCTTGCGAAACGAAACCGTTTCGTACGTGACCTGCACCACGTACGAAACGGTTTCGTACTCATTGGGCGGCGGAAAGTCACAAGTTGCTCCACCCCGTCCAGCGGAAAAGCATGGGGAGGTGAGCTATCTGCGCCTGCCCCACATCAGCGGTGACCTGCTCTGCTTCGTGGCCGAGGACGACCTCTGGCTCGCCCCGCTGGACGAACCCGGCCGGGCCTGGCGGCTCACGGTCGACCGCACCAAGCTCGGCCAGCCGCGCTTCTCCGCCGACGGCCGCCACCTCGCGTACACGAGCTGGCGCAGCCTCGCACCCGAACTGCATCTGGTGCCGGTGGACGGCGGGCCGGCCCGACAGCTCACCCACTGGGGCAGCCTCGACACCCGGGTGTGCGGCTGGACCCCGGACGGCACGATCCTGGCGGTCGCCTCGCACGGCGAGCCCTTCTCCTACTTCACCTGGGCCTACAAGGTCTCCCCCGACGGCGACCCCGGCCGCAAGCTGCCCTGGGGCCCGGTCTCCGACATCCAGGTCGCCGACCTCGACGGGGAGCGCCGGAGCCTGCTGCTGACGGGCACCGCCCCGCACGAGATGGCCTCCTGGAAGCGCTACCGCGGCGGCGCCACGGGCCGGCTGTGGCTGCACGGCGAGCGACTGCTGGCCGACCTCGAAGGGCAGCTGGCCTGCCCGATGTTCGTCGGCGGCCGGATCGCCTTCCTCTCCGACCACGAGGGCGTCGGCAACCTCTACTCCTGCGCCCACGACGGCTCCGGCCTGCGCCGCCACACCGACCACGACGCCTTCTACGCCCGCAACGCCGCGACCGACGGCACCCGGGTGGTCTACCAGTGCGCGGGCGCGCTGTGGATGGTGGACGACCTGGCCGCCGGCTCCGAGCCGCGCCGGCTGGACGTACGGCTGAGCGGGCCGCGCGCGGGCCGCCGCCCCTACCAGGTGCCGGCCGCGCAGCACGTCGACGGCATCTCGGTCGACGAGACCGGACGGGCCGGCGCGATCGTGGTGCGCGGCAGCCTGTACTGGCTCACCCACCGCGACGGCCCGGCCCGGACCATCACCGACACCCCGGGCGTGCGGGTACGGCTGCCCGAGATGCTGGGCTCCAGCGGGCAGGTCGCCTATGTGACCGACGCCGAGGGCGAGGACGCCGTCGAGGTGGCCTATCTGCCCCGGGCCACCGGCGACCGCGCGCCGCGCCGGCCGGCCTCGGGTGAGCTGGGACGGGTGCTGGAGATGGTGTCCGACCCCGAAGGCGAGCGCCTGGCCATCGCATCGCACGACGGACGGCTGCTGCTCATCGACGCGACGGAGGACTCCAACGGCGAGGTGACCGAGCTGATCCGCTCGATCAACGGACCCGTCCGCGACCTCGCGTTCTCCCCCGACGGGGCCTGGCTGACCTGGTCGCACCCGGGCATCGGGCGGTCGCTGCGCCAGATCAAGATGGCCCGGATCAAGGACCGTATGGTCGTCGACGTCACCAACGGGCGCTTCGAGGACGAGAACCCGGTCTTCACCCGCGACGGCCGCTACCTCGCCTTCCTGTCCTGGCGAGGCTTCGACCCGGTCTACGACGTGCACACCGGCGACCTGTCCTTCCCGCTCGGCTGCCGCCCCTACCTCGTGCCGCTGTCCTCGGCGACGCCCTCCCCCTTCGCGCTGAACCCGGAGGGCCGGCCGGCCGCGGGCGGCCTGGACCCGGTGGAGGACGAGGGCGGCGGCGACGGCACGGTCACCGTCGAACTGGAGGGCCTGGAGAGCCGGGTGACGCCCTTCCCCGTCACCGCGTCCAAGTACTCGGCCCTCGAACCGGTCGCGGGCGGCGGACTGGTCTGGCTGCGCTGGCCGATCTCGGGCGCGCTGGGCGAGACCTTCGCCAACCCGGACGACACCAGCGGCCGCCCCACCCTGGAGCACTTCAGCATCACCAAGGCCAAGCGGACCGAACTCGTCGACCACCTGGACTGGTTCGCGGTCAGCGGCGACGGCAGCCGCCTGGTCGTCGTCGACGAGGGCGATCTGAGGGCCGTACCCGCCGCCGAGTCCGGCGACAGCGACTCCATCGTCTGGATCGATCTGCGCCGCATCCTGCACACCGTCGACCCGGCCGCCGAGTGGCGCCAGTCCTACGCCGAGGCCGGGCGCCTGATCCGCGCCTACTTCTGGGACCCGGGCATGTGCGGCATCGACTGGGACGCGGTGCTGGAGCAGTACCGCCCGCTGGTCGAGGAGGTCGCCTCGCCCGACGAGTTCGCGGACCTGCTGCGCGAGGTGCTCGGCGAGCTGGGCACCTCCCACGCCTATGTCAGCGCCGCCCGCCGCAACGAGGGCCCCCCGCACTACCAGCGGCTGCAAGGTCTGCTCGGCGCCAACCTGGTGTGCCGGGACGGCAGTTGGATGGTCAAGCGGATCCTGCCCGGCGACTCCTCCGACTCCAAGGCCCGCTCCCCGCTGGCCGGCACCGGCATCCGCGAGGGCGCCGTCCTCACCCATGTCGACGGCCGCCCGGTCGACCCCGTCACCGGGCCCTACCCACTGCTCGCGGGAGCCGGGGGTACGACGGTCGAGCTGACCTTCACCCCCGCCGAGGGCGAGGCGGGCCGCTCCCGCCGCGTCGCCGTGGTGCCCCTCACCGACGAACGGCCCCTGCGCTACCAGGACTGGGTGGCCAAACGCCGGGCGGTGGTGCGGGAGCTGAGCGGCGGGAAGTGCGGTTATCTGCACATCCCCGACATGGGCGGTTCCGGCTGGGCCCAGTTCAACCGCGACCTGCGCATGGAGGTCTCCCGGCCCGCCCTCATCGTCGACGTGCGCGGCAACGCGGGCGGCCACATCAGCGAACTCGTCGTCGAGAAGCTCACCCGCACGATCCTCGGCTGGGACCTCACCCGTGACGCCCAGCCGGTGTCGTACGCCTCGAACGCCCCGCGCGGCCCGGTCGTCGCGCTGGCCGACGAGGCGACCTCCTCCGACGGCGACATGATCACGGCCGCGTTCAAACTCCTCAAGCTGGGTCCGGTGGTCGGCCAGCGCACCTGGGGCGGCGTGGTCGGCATGACCGGCCGCCACCGCCTCGGCGACGGCTCCGTGATCACCGTCCCGATGAACGCCGCCTGGTTCGACGCCTACGGCTGGTCCATCGAGAACCGCGGCGTCGACCCCGACCTCGAAGCCCTGCGCACCCCCCTCGACTGGGCCGAGGGCCGCTACGCCCAACTCGACGACGCCGTACGCCTCGCCCTGGACCTCCTCGCGACGACGCCCCCGGCAACACCCCCCGACTACCGGGACGTACCGAACAGATCAAGGCCGGAACTGCCGCCCCGCTCCCCTTCCCCGTTTTAGGGGCGCGGGACTGTGCCGACATGCGGCTCCGCCGCGCGGGCGCGAACACCCCCCGGGTGTGGTCATGGGTGCGGACGGTGAAGCCGGCTCCGCCGCGCGGGCGCGAACACCCCCACCGCCCGTCAGCCGAAAACGCACGCAGGCAAAGCACGTAGGAAAAGCACGCGGACAAAGGGGTGCGGGGTGCCCCCGGAGAGAGGGCACCCCGCACCACACCTAGGCCGCGCAGCTACATGTCGTAGTCCTGGTCGAAGCGCTCGTCGGCCTCCCGACGCTCCCGCTCGGGATCGTCGTCCTCGGGACGCCGCCCCCGCTCCCGAGCCTGCTCGGCCTTCCGCTTCGCCTGCTCCTGCCACTGCTGCGACTGGTCCTGGGACTTGTTCTTCATGCCCATGTGAGTTCACTCCTGACGTGGGTGAGGGATTCGGGCCTCGACCAGACTCACACGCATGGTGACCGAATGCATGTCGATCAGTGACACACCGTGATCAGTGCCGGGCGGCCCGGTCCTGCTCGTCCGCCGCCCCACCCGCCCCGACCAGCCCGACCCGCATCCCGTCCAGCCGGTCCGCGAACCGCGCCATCTCCCGCTGCCCGACCGTCGCGATGACCCCCGGCAGATACCCGCGCACCCCCTGCATCCCGCGCAGCCACCACTGCCCGTACACATGGCCGGCCCGCCGCTCGATCCCGGCGACGATCCGGTCGACGGCCGGACCCAGCGGATACGTCTTGTTGGACGGCCACGGCAGCCGCTGCCTGAGCTCCCGTATGACATCGTCCTGGTCGGCCCCGCGCACCATGTCCGTGTCGGTCCACGAGAGGTAACCGACGCCCACCTTCACGCCCTTGTGGCCGACCTCGGCGCGCAGACTGTGCGCGTACGCCTCCACACCGGACTTGGACGCGGTGTACGCCGTCATCATCGGCGCCGGGGTCATGGCCGCCAGGGACGCGATCTGCAGCAGATAGCCCCGGCTCTCCATCAGCACCGGCAGGAACGCGCGGGCGGTGACGGCCGACCCGATGAGGTTGACCTCGATCACCCGCCGCCACGCCACGGGGTCGGAGTCGACGAACGGACCGCCGCTCGCCACACCGGCGTTGGCGACGACGATGTCGGTCTTCCCGAACCGCTCCTTCACCTCGCGCGCCACCTGGGCCATCGCCTCGTGGTCGGTGACGTCGGCGTACCAGTGGCCGCTCTCGCCGTGCAGCCGCTCGGAGACCTGCTTGAGCGCGTCCGGCTCCAGGCCGACCAGCGCCACGGTCGCGCCCCGCGCGGACAGCTTGCGGGCGAGCAGCTCCCCGACGCCGCGCGCCGCCCCGGTGACGACCGCGACCTGCCCCTCCAGACTCACCTTGCTCATGCGCCCTCCTTGACCTGCGTGTACGTGCTGACCAGCGACCGGATGCGGCTGGTGACCGTCTCCGGCGCCTCGACCGGTGTCATGTGTCCGAGTCCGGGCAGTTCGGTGAGCCCGACGCAGAGGGGCAGCGTGGCGACCAGGGCGCGGGCGTGCACCGGCGGGGTGAGCCGGTCGGCGGTGCCGGCGATCACCGCCGTGGGCACCCGCAACTGCTGTACGCCGTGGTCGAGATCGAGCATCGACAGCACCTTGCCCCAGGAGTGCCGGGCCCTGCGCGGGCAGGCGTGCACGATCCGCGCGCACGCCTCGACCATGTGCGGCGCCGAACCCGCGCCCATGGTGGCGTACTTCAGGACGCGCCGGGCGAGCGGGGTGACCGGCCCGAGCGGCGCGCTCGATGCGAGGATCCGCCCGGTCAGCCAGGTCCGCAACCGGCCGGCCCTGAGTGGCACGACCGTGGACTCGGCCACCAGTCGCGAACTGCCCGTGCTGCACAGCAGGACCGCCGCCGCGTGCGCCCGGAAGGCGGGCCGCCCGCAGGCGGCCATGACGGTCATGCCCCCCATCGAGTGACCGGCGACCACAGCCTTCTCGCCGGGCGCGAGCGTGGCCAGCAGCACCGCTTCGAGGTCGTCGGCGAGCGTGTCCGTGCTGCACGCGGGGCTCGCCGGACTGCGCCCGTGGCCGCGCTGGTCATAGGCGATCACGCGGTGGTCGGCGGACAGGTCGCGGATCTGCGCGGCCCAGAAGGCGGTCGAGCAGGTCCAGCCGTGCGCGAGGACGACGACGGGCGCCTTCTCGGGCCCGTGCACCTCCACGTGCAGCCGGGCGCCGTCCGCGGAGACGGCGGTGAGCGTGCGGGCGGGCACGGGCGGGGCGTAGGGGCCGGAGGCCACGTGCATCAGGCGGCTCACGCGCTCACGTCCTCGGCGTCGACGATCTTCAGGTCGGGCTTCTGCGCCGTAGGCGGGCGCAGCACGGCGTACTCCGCGAGGTCCACCCGGCGGGTGGCGCGCCGGAACTCGGTCGTCGTCCCGGGCCAGATGGTGGTGTTGCGGCCACTGGAGTCCAGGTACCAGCTGGTGCAGCCACCGGTGTTCCACACGGTGCGCCGCATGCGGTCCTGCACGCGGCGGTTCCAGGTGCCGACGGCGCTGGGGCGGGCGTCGAGGGCGGCGCGGCCGCCGAGAACGCCGAGCTGGCGCAGATAGTCGGCCATGTAGTTCAGCTGGGACTCGATCATCAGGATCATCGAGGAGTTCCCGAGGCCGGTGTTGGGGCCGATGATCGTCATCCAGTTCGGGAAGCCGGCGGCGGTCGCGCCGCGCAGGGCCGCCATGCCGCCCTTCCAGTGCTCCGCGAGGGTCCTGCCGTCCGCGCCGACGACCCGCTCGGCGATCGGCAGGTCCGTGACATGGAAGCCGGTGCCGAAGATGATCGCGTCGACCTCGGCCTCGGTGCCGTCGGCGGCCACGAGCGTGGAGCCGCGGATCTCGCCGAGTCCGCCGGCCACGACGTCCACGTTGGGCCGCGCGAGGGCCGGGTAGTACGTGTTGGACAGCAGGATGCGTTTGCAGCCGATGCGGTAGTCGGGGGTGAGCCTGGCGCGCAGGGCCGGGTCCTTGACGGCGCGTGCGATGTTCCGCCGGGCCAGCCGCTCGACCAGGCCCAGTCCGTCGGGGTGCTTGGTGAAGGCCTGCACCTGGAGCTCGCGGATGCCCCACAGCAGGCCGCGGCGCAGCTGGGTGGTGAAGGGCAGCCCCCGGTGCAGCGAGCGCTCGACGCCGCTGATCGCCCGGTCCATCCGGGGCATGACCCAGGGCGCGGTCCGCTGGAAGAGGGTGAGGCTCGCGACCTGCGGCTGGACGGCCGGCACGATCTGGATGGCCGAGGCGCCGGTGCCGACCATGGCGACGCGCTTGCCGCGCAGGTCGTAGTCGTGGTCCCAGCGGGCGGAGTGGAACACCTTGCCGGGGAACGAGTCCAGCCCCGGGATCTCGGGGATCTTCGGGTCGGACAGCGGCCCGGTGGCGGAGACCACGACGTCGGCGGTGAGCGTCCCGCCGCTCGTCTCGATCCGCCACCGCAGCTTCTCGGTGTCCCAGGTCATCACCCTGACCTCGGAGTCGAAGCGGATGTGCGGGCGCAGCCGGAAGGTGTCGGTGACGTGCTCCAGGTAGGCGCGGATGTGCTCCTGGCCGGAGAAGGTGCGCGGCCAGTCCGGGTTGGGCGCGAAGGAGAAGGAGTACAGGTGGGAGGGCACGTCGCAGGCGCACCCGGGGTAGCTGTTGTCCCGCCAGGTCCCGCCGACGCCGGCGGCCCGCTCCAGGACGACGAAGTCGGTGATCCCCTCGCGTCGCAGTCGTACGGCCGCGCCGAGCCCGCCGAACCCGGACCCGATCACCGCCACCCGAACATGTTCGTGCTCGGCCATCCCGAAGCCTCCACGCATCGCCGGACCATGCCAGTGAACACTGGCGCAATGGGGAGAGTAGAGCAGCGGCGTACCGACCGGTAGGGGGCGGGTCCAATAGGCTTTCCGCCGTGGGAGACGACGTGCCCGGCAGGGCGGACGACGCAGCGCGCGAGCCCCGGCCCGCGGGCGGGGGACGGCCCGGCGAGTACCGCATGGAGGAACTGGCCCGACTGGCCGGCATCACGGTGCGCACCCTGCGCTTCTACCGCGAGCGCAAGCTGATCCCGCCACCGCGCCGCGAGGGCCGCATCGCCTGGTACGACGACCATCACCTGGCCCGGCTGCGCACGATCGCGGCGCTGCTGGAGCGCGGCCACACCCTCAGCGGCATCGCCGACCTCACGGAGACCTTCGACCACGGCCGGGACGTCGGCGACCTGCTGGGGCTGGGCGCCCCCACCGAGGAGGAGCCGGTCCGCCTCACGCCCGAGGAGCTCGCCGACCACTTCACGGGCGAGGTGACCGCCGAGAACCTCGCCGCGGCCATGGAGCTCGGCTACGTCGGCACCGACGGGGAGAACCTCGTCCACATCAGCCGCCGCCTGCTCGACGTGTCCGCCGCCCTGGTCCGCGAGGGCATCCCGCTCGCCGAGGTGCTCGGCGCCGCGACCCGTGTCCGCGAGCACGCCGACGCCCTCGCCGAGCTCTTCGCCGACCTGGTCCTGCGCCACGGCCCGGAGGAGGACCTCCAGCGCCTGCGCCCGCTGGCCCGCAGCGTGGTGGAGGCGGAGGTGTCCCTCGCCATGGACCGCAAGCTGCGCAAGCGCGACTAACGCGGCTTCTTGAGCGTGACCTTCCCGGCCTTCTTGGTGAACAGGGCGCCGCCCACGCTCATCGACACGAGCAGGGTGTACTTCCCGGCCGGAAGGTCCGACACGTCGATTCCGGCGGCTTCCGTGGCGTAGTAGCCGAAGTCGTAGGTGCCGAGGTCTCCCGGCAGCTTGTGCGGCCGTACGGCGTCGGGCTTCCTCCTCGCGGCCAGCGGGAAGGAGTGGCGGCCGGACCTGCCTTCGAGGACGAGGTAGTAGAACGCGTGCGTGTCCCGGTCGGCGTTGCGGCCGGGCAGGAAGAAGACGCCCTCGGCGTGGATCCGCCGCTCGCGTTCCTCCGCCTTCACCGCGCTGAAGCACACTCCGGGCGAATCGAACCCGACAATGCTCCTCTTGACCAGCTTGAGGCCGCCCTTTCCACCGCGGAAAAGGAGTTCGGAGTCACCGCAGACCTGCCGCCGGTCCACCGCGGTCGCGGAGATCAGCCGGGTCCGCCGCGCGATCCCCTCGGACTCACTCTCGACACAGACGGAGACGTCGTACGTTCCCTGCGGGAGTTCCGCGAAGGTCAGCTCGCCGTGTGAGGCGAAACCGCCCCTCCCGTACTCGCAGAAGTACTCGTCGAAATAGTCCCGGTAGAGCCGGATCTCACTGGTCGTCTCCAGCGGATAGCTCCAGGTCTGTCCGTCCTTCTCCAGCACGAGGCGCTTGCTCTCGTCCGCCGGGCCGTCGGGCGAGACCCCCGGCAGGAAGGCATGGCCCTTCAGCTCCAGCTTCCCGTCGGTGAAGACGGCCCTGCCGAGCTTGGCCAGCGCGGTGTCGCCCGCCCGCAGCCGCGCGAGGTGCGCGGCGGCCGCCTCCGGTTCCTCGGCGTAGGCCCCGACGGTGACCTCTCCCCAGCGGGGCGCCACGCCCTCGGTGACGGCGTACACGATGCTCAGGATCGACGGCAGCGCCTGCCGGACCACCTCGTCGTGCCGCCGCACGGTCGGGGACTCCACGAAAAGGAAGTTGAAGTTCTCGTACTCCCGCAGCGCGGGCAGATAATGCACGACTTCCTGCTCGTACTGGTAATCCGCCGGGGAGGACACGAGGTAGATGTTCCGCTTGAGGTCCGTGTCCTTCTCGATCACGTCCTTCATCACGGCATCCAGGACGGCCACGTTCTCGTCCGGCTGCCCCTCGCCGAGCACGGCGTCCCCGAGCTGGCCGTGCCCCTTCGAGTAACTGCCGAGGAAATACTGCGGCGTTGAGGCCACGATGTTCTTGTAGTCGTACTTCAGGCCGTAGAAGAGCGCGGCACTTCCGCCCTTCGAGGCACCGAGCAGGGTCACCTCGTCGCGGGTGACACGCAGGCGCCGCATATGGTCCTGGATGAGGGCCTGTATGGAATCCGAGACGCTGAAGTCCATGTCCCGGGCCACGTAATAGGAGGCCGCGCCGTCGAAATGGTCGCGAATCCTGAGGACATTGCACTTGACGCTGTCGAGCGCGCCCCCGAAGCCGTACTTGCTGCCCACCGAGGAGAACACCACCAGCAGATGCCGGTGGTCCCCCTGCGCGGGCCGGAACTGGAATTCGACCGGCCACTTCCCGTGCGTCTCCACGCTTTCCGTGTAGGAGCGGTTCGTCAGCGCCGCGTAGTTCGGCGACAGCGGAGGCAGGGAATTCTTCATGGCGGCGTTCGACTCTCTGGCCGGGTGCTCGGACGGACGGGGCCCGGAGCCCCGCGCTCCGGCGGAGTATACGGAGTGGCCACCTGGCGGTCACACGGATGCGGCCAGGGCGTCGGACAGCCGTCTCCGGGCGCCCGGACGGGTGCCTCCGGGGGCGGCGCGACGCCTCCGCGGGGGTGCCGGGACGCGCACGCGGCCCGTCAGCGTTCGAAGACCGCCGTCACCGGCGCGTGGTCGCTCCACCGCTCCCCGTGGCTGGCGGCCCGCTCCACGTACGCCTTCACGCAGCTGTCCGCGAGCCCCGGCGTAGCGGCGAGCAGGTCGATGCGCCAGCCGCTGTCGTTGTCGAAGGCCCGCCCGCGGTACGACCACCAGGTGTACGGCCCCTCCACGTCCGGGTGCCGGTCCCGCACCACGTCGGCATAGCCGCCGTCCGCCGCGTCGAAGACCTGGCCGAGCCACTCCCGCTCCTCGGGCAGGAAGCCGGAGTTCTTGCCGTTGGCGCGCCAGTTCTTCAGGTCGGCCGGCTGATGGGCGATGTTCCAGTCGCCGCAGACCAGCACCTCGCGCCCGTCGGCGGCGGCCCGCTCGCGCAGGTCCTTGAGGTAGGGGAGGAACTCGCCCATGAAGCGGTACTTCTCGTCCTGCCGGTCGGTGCCGACCTCACCGGAGGGCAGATAGAGGGACGCGACCGTGACACCGGGCAGGTCGGCCTCGACGTAGCGCCCGCTGCCGTCGAACTCGGCCGAGCCGAAGCCGACCCGAACGGCGTCGGGCTCCCGGCGCGTGTAGAGCGAGACACCGGCCCGGCCCTTGGCGGCGGCGGGCGCGTGCACGACGTGCCAGCCCTGCGGGGTACGCACGTGCTCGGGCAGCTGCTGCGGCTCGGCCCGCACCTCCTGGAGGCACAGCACATCGGCGGAGGTCCCGGCGAGCCACTCCACGAAGCCCTTCTTCGCGGCGGCGCGCAGCCCGTTCACATTCACAGAGGTCACAGTGAGCACCCCGGCACGATACCGGCACACTGGACCAGGTCCAGAATTCGAACAGTGAGAAACTGCCCATACGTACGATGACCAGCATGGATATCCGACGCGTCCCTTACGACCACCCCGACGCCGTCAAGCTCGACGACGAGGTCCAGGCCGAGTACCACGAGCGCTACGGCGACGGCGGCGACGCCACCTCGATGGCCGCCACCGACTTCGAGCCGCCCAACGGCGCGTACCTCATCGCGTACGACGCCTCCGGCCGCCCTGTCGCCACCGGCGGCTGGCGCAGCCGGGACAGCAACGGCGAGGGCAACGAGGACGGCGACGCCGAACTCAAGCGCATGTACGTGGTGCGCGACATGCGCGGCATCGGCCTGGCCCGCCGGATCCTGTCCGCCCTGGAGGACGACGCCCGCGCGGCCGGCCGGCTGCGCATGGTCCTGGAGACCGGCACCAAGCAGCCCGAGGCCATCGCCCTCTACACGTCCACGGGCTACGCGCCGTGCACCAAGTTCGGCTACTACCGCTTCCACTCGGACAGCCGCTGCTACGCCAAGACCCTGTGAGACCCATCACCCCAGGGGCGTCCGGCGCGGGGGCGCCTGACGCCCCATCGGGGGCCGGCTCCCGGGCGAAACCCCGAGCAGAACCCCGGGCAAAACCCGGGCGAAACCCGGCCAAAACAAAGACCCCGCCCGATCAGCCGATCGGACGGGATCTTCTCAACTTCCCCCGGATTTCGCCGGGATCAGTTGTTGCGGTGGACCTGTGGGGATTTGAACCCCAGACCCCCTCGATGCGAACGAGGTGCGCTACCGGACTGCGCCACAGGCCCTTGCAACGAGTGAAACTCTAGCATCCCGATCGCGGTGCTTGGAAATCCGTTCCCGGCAGGGTGCCTGGTCGCGGCGGTCGGCCGCGGCGAGCGGACCGGGACCGTCATTCGTTGGCGGCCCGCGGCCGTCCGCCGTCCTCGTACTGGTCGAACAGGGGCGTACGGCCCCGCTCCCGCGACCGGCGCGCCGAGGCGGCCCGGCGCGCGTCACCGCGGCCGTCACCCTCGGCGGGGCGGTCATCGGCGTCCGCCCCGTCGGAGCCGTCGGCACCGTCCGCCCGGTCCTCGGCGCGCAGCTCGTCGGCCCGCTCGGCGGCGCCCGTCTCCTGCTCGCCCGCGACCGTGCTCGACCGTGCCGAGCTCCAGATGCCCGGCGCCCCGAGGTCGATGTCGGAGGTGGCGCGCGGGGCGACCGGCGCGGTCACATACGTCGGCAGGGGCACCGGCACCGGCTCCCAGCTGTCACCCCGGCCGGGCCCGCGCTGGCGCTCCCGCTGCTGGTCGACCCACTCGGCGTGGTCGGTCTGCTCCACCAGTGCCCGGCGGTCCGCCGCCAGCGCCGACAGCCCGGGGTCCTCCTCGGGTTCGCCCGCTTCTTCGGGCTCCTCGGCGTCGTCGGCCACCGGCTCCGCGGCGGGCCGGCGCGGCTGGCGGGCCCGCTCGCGCAGCCGCTGGGCCGCGGCCTCGGCCTGCCGGCGGTCCATCTGGTACGCGAACCGGCGCCGCTCCTGCGAGCGCAGATACGCGATGTACGTGCTGAGCAGCACCGCGGGCACGCCCGGCGCCCACAGGAACGCCAGCCCGCCCACGGCCGCGACGATCGCGCCCAGCGTGAACGCGACGAAGAGCAGCACGGTCGTACGCCGACGGCGGGCGAGCGCCTTGGAGCGCTCGGCGCGCTCGGCGCGCGCGGCGGCGGCGGGCCCACCGGGCGCACGCCGGGCACCCGGCACGGGCCTGCGCGCCGACGCGGAACCGGCACCACGGGCGGGCGCGGAGTCCGCCGCACGGGCGGACGGGGCGTCGGCACCACGGGCGGACGGGGCTTCGGCCGCGCGGGAGGACGGAGCGTGTCCGGAAGAGGCGTGGCCGGAAGGGGCGTGTCCGGAAGAGGCATGGCCGGAAGGGGCGTGTCCGGAAGGGGCGTGTCCGGAAGGGGCGTGGCCGGAAGGGGCGTGGCCGGAAGGGGCGTGACCCGACGCTCCCGCCGGGGCACCGCCGGCCGCTCCCGACGGTCCGCGGCCGGACGCTCCGGGCACCTGGGCCGCCGTCTGCGGGCGCGTCGGAGGCATGGCGAAGGCCCGGACGTCCACCGAGTCGGTGACCCCGTCCGGGTCGTCGAAGCCAGGCTCCCCCACGTCGGCGGAGCGCGCCCGGTCCTTGGCGTACCGGCGCTCCATGCCCGCCCGTCCGGACAGCAACCGGATGGCGGTGCTGAAGCGTTCCGTCGGACGGGCCTCGTTCAGCTCGTCCTGCCTACGGAGCCACATCGGCACCAAGTAGGCGGCCCAGGCCCCGACAATGACTGCGTAGATGAGGCCGCTGCTGCTCACGCCTCACACGGTAGAGGGGTTTGCGTGAGGCCATCCGCCAATTGGGCCGGTGTGTCGCACGATCTGGCTGATATTTCGAACTTTTCTTGTGACCGATGCGATCAGTGGCCCGCACAGGAGGCGAATTGATTGCCTCGAACCGGTCGCCGACCGGTCATTATCGAACACGCATTCAATTTTCCGGGCTATGCGGGATTCCCCTGCGTGTTCCGCCGGTCGGGAGGCGCACTCCGCTCGTCGCGCGCCCCGCTCGCCGAGCGGGTGCGCCGCCAGCGGTTCATCAGCCCGTCCGGGACTTCCTCGGCCGTCAGCGCGTAGACGAGATGGTCGCGCCAGGCGCCGTCGATGTGGAGATAACGGGGCCGCAGCCCCTCCTCGCGGAATCCGAGTTTCTCCACGACCCGGCGGCTGGGCGCGTTCTCGGGGCGAATGCAGACCTCGATGCGGTGCAGCCCGACGCTGCGGAAACAGTGGTCCACGACCAGCGCGACCGCCGTCGGCATCACTCCCCGCCCTGCCACCCCCTGGTCCACCCAGTAGCCGATGTGCCCGGAGCACATCGAGCCCCAGGTGATCCCGGCGACCGTCAGCTGACCGGTCAGCCGTCCCTGGTACTCGATCACGAACGGGAGCATCCGCCCCGAGTTCGCCTCCGAGCGCAGGTGCCGGACCATCTGGCGATAGGTCGGCCGGTGCGCGATCGGCCCGCTCGGGGTGGGCGGCGGGATGGTCGCCTCCCAGGGGCGCAGCCAGTCCCGGTTGCGCCGGTTGGCCTCGCGCCAGGCCCGCTGGTCGCGCAGCTTTATCGGCCGGAGGACGACGTCTCCGTCCGCCAGCACGACAGGCCAGGATGGGCTGTTCAGCTCGCACCCCCACTGCCGGAGCCGGGTCTGGGGTGGTCCCCGCCGCGGATCTGGTCGACGGCGTGCCTCAGCAGGGGTTCCAGGACGGCGAGCCCGTCCCTCACCCCGCCGGTGGAGCCCGGCAGGTTGACGATCAGCGTGGCGCCCGCCACTCCGGCCAGTCCCCGGGAGAGCGCGGCGGTCGGCACCTTCTCCCTTCCGAACGCCCGGATGGCCTCGGCGATGCCCGGCACCTCGCGGTCGATCACCTCGCGGGTCGCCTCGGGTGTGCGGTCGGTGGGCGAGATGCCCGTCCCGCCGGTGGTGACGACGACGTCGTAACCGGCCTCGACGGCGGCCCGCAGCGCGGCCTCGACGGGATCGCCGTCGGGCACCACCTGCGGCCCGTCGACGGCGAATCCGAGGCCCTTGAGGCCGTCGGCGACCAGCGGGCCGCCCTTGTCCTCGTAGACCCCGGCGGCGGCCCGGTTGGAGGCGGTCACGACAAGCGCGGCGTACGGCGCGACCAACGCGCCGCCCACTGAGGCGTCCAGTGTCATGCCCGGCTCCAGTCGCCCGACTTGCCGCCCGTCTTCTCCTCCACCCGCACGTCCGTGATGACCGCTCCCTTGTCGACCGCCTTGACCATGTCGATCACGGTGAGCGCGGCGACGGAGACCGCGGTGAGGGCCTCCATCTCGACGCCCGTGCGGTCCGTCGTCCGCACCGTGGCGGTGATCTCCACGGCGTCGTCCGCGACCGACAGATCCAGTGTCACACCGGACACCGACAACGGGTGGCACAGAGGAATGAGATCCGGTGTGCGCTTGGCGCCCATGATGCCCGCGATCCGCGCGGTGGCCAGGGCGTCCCCCTTGGGCACACCCTCCCCGCGCAGCAGTTCCACCACCTGGGGTGAGACGAGCACCCGGCCGCTCGCGCGCGCGGTGCGCGCGGTCACGTCCTTTCCGGATACGTCGACCATACGGGCGGCGCCCGCCTCGTCGATGTGCGTCAGTCGGCCTTGCGTGCTCATGCTGTGTGGCGCTCCCGGTCCGGGCCCGTCGCGGTGCGGCGCACGGGCCTGCTGTGCGCGACACGGTACCGCCACTTCGTCACGCTTGGCGGAGCAGGTTCGCCGGGCCCGCGCGGGTGCGCTCAGCCGAGCAGTACGACCTCGACCTCGCTGCCGGGTTCGACGGACTCCACGTCCTCGGGGACGACGATCAGCGCGTCGGCCTGCGCCAGAGCCGCGACCAGGTGGGACCCGGCACCGCCGACCGGGGTCACCGCGCCGTCGGCGTAGGACCCGCGCAGGAACTGCCGGCGGCCCTTGGGCGAGGTCAGCGGCCGGTCGCCGGACAGGGTGGCCCGGGTGCGCGGCCGGTGGACGTCGTCGAGGCCCATGAGCGTGCGGATCGCCGGGCGCACGAACAGCTCGAAGGAGACGTACGACGACACCGGGTTGCCGGGCAGCGCCAGCAGGGGGGTGTGGTCGGGGCCGATGGAACCGAAGCCCTGCGGCTTGCCGGGCTGCATGGCGAGCTTGCGGAACTCGATGCCGCTGCCCGCCTCGTCCTCGTCGCCGACGTGCGACAGGGCCTCCTTGACGACGTCGTAGGCGCCCACGCTCACCCCGCCGGTGGTGACCATCAGGTCGGCGCGGACCAGCTGGTCCTCGACGGTGGTGCGCAGGATCTCGGCGTCGTCGGCGACCGCGCCCACCCGGTAGGCGATGGCGCCGGCGTCCCGGGCCGCCGCGGTGAGGGCGAAGCTGTTGGAGTCGTAGATCTGGCCGCCGGCCAGGGCCTCGTCCGGCTGGACGAGCTCGCTGCCGGTGGAGATCACCACCACGCGCGGGCGCGGGCGCACCCGAACCGTGCCGCGGCCGATCGCGGCGAGCAGCGCGATCTGCGGCGGTCCGAGAACGGTGCCCGCGGCGAGGGCGCGGTCACCGGCCTTCACATCGCTGCCCTGGGCGCGCACGTGCGCGCGTGCCTCGGCCGGCCGGTGGACCTGGACCTGCCCGCTCGCCCCCTCGGGGGCGAGGCTGCTCGCGCGCATGCCGGTCGCCGGGCCCTCGCCGAGCCCGCCGTCGGTCCACTCGACCGGCACGACCGTCTCGGCGCCCGGCGGCAGCGGGGCGCCGGTCATGATCCGGGCGGCCTGGCCGGGGCCGACGTGCAGCAGCTCGGCCTGGCCGGCGGCCACGTCCCCGACGACCTCCAGGACGGCCGGGAACTCCTCGCTCGCGCCCGCGACATCGGCGACCCGCACCGCGTACCCGTCCATGGAGCTGTTGTCGAACGGCGGCAGCGAGAGCGGCACCGTGACCTCGTCGACCAGGACACAGCCCTGGGCGTCGAGCAGTTGCAGCTCGATGGGTTCGAGGGGGCGGACGGTCGCGAGGATGTCCTCCAGGTGTTCGTCGACCGACCACAGGTGGTCCTGGCCGGCGGAACGGGGCGCGGCGGTGCTCAAAGTGCTACATCTCCTCGGTGACGTAACTGCGGAGCCAGGACCGGAAGTCCGGTCCCAGGTCCTCACGTTCGCACGCGAGTCTGACAATGGCACGCAGGTAGTCGCCGCGGTCTCCGGTGTCATAGCGGCGGCCCTGGAAGATGACGCCGTGCACCGGGCCGCCGGCCTTCCCCGCGGGGGTGGCCGACGACGAGTACGTCTCGGCGAGCTGCTGGAGGGCGTCGGTCAGCTGGATCTCGCCGCCGCGGCCGGGCTGGGTCTTGCGCAGTATCTCGAAGATGTGCGGGTCGAGGACGTAGCGGCCGATGATGGCGTAGTTCGACGGCGCGTCGGCCGCGTCGGGCTTCTCGACCAGGCCGTTGACCCTCACGACGTCACCCTCGGCGGTCGCCTCCACGGCGGCGCACCCGTAGAGGTGGATCTGCTCGGGCGCGACCTCCATGAGCGCCACGACGCTGCCGCCGTGCTGCTCCTGGACCTCGATCATGCGCTGGAGCAGCGGGTCGCGCGGGTCGATCAGGTCGTCGCCGAGGAGCACCGCGAAGGGCTCGTGGCCGACGTGCGGGGCGGCGCACAGCACCGCGTGACCCAGGCCCCTGGGGTCGCCCTGGCGGACGTAGTGCATGGTCGCCAGGTCGCTGGACTCCTGTACCTTGGCCAGTCGCTCGGCGTCGCCCTTCTTCTGCAGGGCCGACTCCAGCTCGTAGTTGCGGTCGAAGTGGTCCTCCAGGGGACGCTTGTTGCGACCCGTGATCATGAGGACGTCGTCGAGGCCCGCGGACACCGCCTCCTCGACCACGTACTGGATCGCAGGCTTGTCAACGACCGGCAGCATCTCCTTGGGAGTGGCTTTGGTGGCCGGCAGGAACCGGGTGCCGAGGCCTGCTGCGGGGATGACGGCCTTGCTGATCCTGGGGTGCGCCTGAGTCATGGCCGCAACCTTATCCGGTGCCTTTGAGAGAGATCTGTGGCTCCGGTTAATTGGCTCTCATATGAGCGCATTGGACCGGAACAGGAGGAACCAGTGAGGCAGTTCGGACGTCCTAGCGAGACTGACAAGAGAATGTTGCGACGAGAACTCCTGTCGGTGAGGAACAGGTTGACGGCAGATGTCGTACGGGACGCGGCCGCCGACCTCGCCGAACACGCACTCGACCTCCCCGAGCTGGCGCAGGCGCGCACGGTGGCGGCATACGTCTCCGTGGGCACCGAGCCGGGCACCCTCGCGCTGCTGGACGCGCTGCGCGCGCGGGGCGTGCGCGTGCTGCTGCCCGCCCTCCTGCCCGACAACGACCTCGACTGGGGTACGTACGACGGTCCGGCTTCTCTCACGAGCGTCCAACACGGCGGGAAGATGGCCCTGTTGGAACCCTCCGGCGAGCGCCTCGGCCCGGACGCCGTCACCTCCGCGGACGCCGTCCTGCTGCCCGGACTCGCCGTCGACGCCCGCGGGATGCGCCTCGGCCGCGGCGGCGGCTCCTACGACCGCGTGCTCGCCCGGCTGGAGCGCGCGCAGGCCCGGCCCGCCCTGGTGGTGCTCCTCTACGACAGCGAGGTCGTCGAGCGCGTCCCCGGGGAGGCGCACGACCGGCCCGTCCAGGCGGTGGTCACCCCGTCCGGCGTACGCCGCTTCCGGCCCGGCTCCTGACCGGGGCGCGGAACGCGCGGGACGGTCCGCCGGCGCGTGATGTATGTCTCACGCGGCACTGACAACGCGATGGCCCTCCACGCGCGCGTGGAGGGCCATTCGTGTCCGGCGCCGTCAGGAAGGGGCGACGCCGGGCGAGGTCACGGCTTCAGGGTCAGGGTGTCGCTCGTCCTGTCGTCGACCGCCTTCTCCGTGAACGCCCACGGCAGCAGCTCGCCCTCGGCCCACTTGTCCGTCTGATCGGTGTAGTGGGCGCTGTAGGCGTGCCCGGAGGCGCCGGTGAGGTTGATCCAGCGCGACTTGTCGAGGTCGCCGAGGTTCACCACCATGCGCATCGAGGGCACCCAGACGACGCCGTAGCCTCCGGCGGCGTTCCAGCCGGTGGCGTTGACCGTGGCCTCGCCGCCGCCGAGCTTCCACGGGCCGCGGTTGAGCATGTACTCCAGGAAACCGGGGCCTTCGGTGCCGAGGGTCTGGTTCTTCAGGAACAGGCGGTGCAGCCGGCCCCAGCTCCAGGTGTCGATGTCCTTGCCGAGCTTGGCGGTCAGCTCCCAGCGGGCGTCGACCATGGCGCGCTTGAACAGGTCGTCGCGGTTGGCCGCGCCGTCGCGCGTGCCGACCTCCGGCGTGGTCCACCAGTCGCTGTCCTCGTCGTCCACGAGGCCTCGCACGACCTCGAACCAGCGGTCGCCGCCGTCCGGCTGGGCCTGGTCGGCGTCGCGCTGGCCGCACTCGCGGACCTTGCGGTTCTCGTCGGCCGGGCCGGTGGTGTCGGTCGGCTCGACCCACAGGCACTGGCCCTTGGCGCGCAGTTCCCTGGGCAGCTTGTTGCCGAAGGCGAGCTTGAGGATGTTGCGCCAGGTCGAGTTGAAGTACGCGGCGGCCGCGGAGTCGGCGTCCTGGGTGTAGTCCCAGCCCTCCAGGAGCTTCTGCGCCTGGCGGACGTCCGGGTCACTGATGTCGATCTTCAGCAGCATGGGGACGAGCAGTTTGGCGATCTCGCTGCTGTTGTCCAGCTGCATCTGCCGCATGTCGTCGGTGGAGATCTTGCCGCCGCCCTTGATCTTCGACTCGACCAGGTCGTTGATGCGCTGGCTGCGGGTGCCGTAGCCCCAGTCGGTGGTGAGGGTGTACGGGTAGTCGCCCTTGTCCACCACGGCCTGGTTGGCGGTGACGATGTACCCGCGCGCGGGGTCGAACTCGTAGGGCAGCTCGTCCTGCCCGATGAAGCCCTGCCAGCGGTACCTGGAGTTCCAGCCGGGCACGGGGACGGAGCCGTTGTGGCCCTGCGCGCGCGTGGGGATCTTTCCGGGCAGGGTGTAGCCGATGTGGTTCTTGGTGTCGGCGTAGACGAGGTTCTGCGAGGGCACGTCGAACAGCGCGGCCGCGGCGCGGAAGCCGTCCCAGTCGGCCGCCCGGTCCATCGCGAACACGGCGTCCATGGAGGTGCCCGCGTCCAGCGCGGTCCAGCGCAGGGCGATGCCGTAGCCGTCGCCGCGGTCGGGGGCGGCGGTGTCGACGGTGGCCTTGCGGCCTACCTTGACCAGCTCGTCGTCGCGGTCGGAGAGCAGCGGGCCGTTGCCGGTCTCGCGGACGACGATGGTCTTGGACTCGCCGCCGGCGACCTTGATGGTCTCCTCGCGCGTCTTGAACGGCTTGACCTTGCCGTCGACCTGGTAGCCGTCGCCGGTGAGCTTCTCCAGGTAGAGGTCGGTGACGTCCACGCCGGAGTTGGTCATGCCCCAGGCGATGTCCTTGTTGTGGCCGATGACCACGCCGGGCATGCCCGCGAAGGTGTAGCCGCTGACGTCGAAACCGCACGCCTCCGAGACCGTGCGGCAGTGCAGGCCCATCTGGTACCAGACGGACGGCAGCGAGGCCGACAGGTGCGGGTCGTTGGCGAGCAGCGGCTTGCCGGTGATGGTGTGGGCGCCGCCGACGACCCAGGAGTTGGAGCCGATGCCATTGCCGTTCACCCCGACGGCCTCGGGGAGGTCCTCCAGCACGTCGTAGAGGCCCGAGAGCTGGGTCTGCAGGGCCGCGCCGTCCGCGGAGGCGCCCGTGGCGTCGGTGCCGCCGCCCGTGGCGTCGGAGTCGCCGGAGGTGCCGGGGTCGGTGCCCGAGCCGTCGCCCTCGCCGTCGCCCTCGCCGTCGCCCTCGCCGTCGCTCTCGCCGCCGTCCCCGTCGAACGTCTCGGTGCCCTCGTCGTAGCGGCCCTCCTGGACGATCGCCTTGTGGCGGCCGGACGGGTAGGCCGGGTACAGGTCGGCGATCTGCTTGGGGCCGAGGCGGCTGGTCATCAGGGCGCGGTCGATCTCGTCCTGCATGTTGCCGCGCAGGTCCCACGCCATCGCCTTCAGCCACGCGACGGAGTCGACCGGGGTCCACTCGGCGGGCTTGTAGTCGTTGGCGAAGCCGAGGGCCGCGTACTCCAGGGAGATGTCCTCGCCCTGCCTGCCCTTCAGATAGGCGTTGACGCCCTTGGCGTACGCCTGGAGGTACTTCTTGGTGGAATCGGACAGCTTGCTGTCGTACTCCTCCTTCGCCACCCGGTCCCAGCCCAGGGTGCGCAGGAACTCGTCGTTCTCGATCTGCCCCTCGCCGAACATCTCCGACAGCCGGCCGGAGGTCAGATGCCGGCGCACGTCCATCTCGTAGAACCGGTCCTGCGCCTGCACGAAGCCCTGCGCCATGAACAGGTCCTCGTCGGAGGACGCGTATATCTGCGGGATGCCGTTGCCGTCCCGCTTGACGTCGACGGGCCCCGAGAGGCCCTCGATCGTGATGGTGCCGCCGGTCTGCGGGAAGCTGGCGCGCACGGTGCTGATGGACCAGTACGAGCCGTAGGCGACGCCGCCCACGAGAGCCAGCGCCAGCACGAGCACGAACAGACGGGCTTTGCGCCCCTTCTTCCGGCCGGACTTGGCGGGCTTGGTACCCGTTGAGGCGGTGGTGTTGGGGGGCATCGCTGTCCTTGCTGTCCTAACGCGAGCGGCAGGTCGGGCTGTGACTTTGAATGAGCGCTGGAGCAACCATAGGCGCAGGGCCCGACGCCCCTTGACTCGGAGTCGGAAACCCGCGCGGACGGATGTTCGATCTTGCCCGGTCGAGCGTCAAGAAAGCGTCAAGAGTTAGGTAAGGTAACGAAGTAGTTGGATGCGGGATTCCTTGATCTCGTGTCCGATGGACATCAGCGTTCACGCGCGCGTGATGCCCTCGCGAGCCAGGGAAGGGAACGGCCACTGACAGTCCACGACCTCAACGAACTCCTGCTCGTCTGCTCGCTCGTCCTGCTCGTCGCCGTGGCCGCGGTCCGGCTCTCCTCGCGCAGCGGGCTCCCCAGCCTGCTCATCTACGTCGGCATCGGCGTCCTGATGGGTCAGGACGGGGTCGGCGACATCCACTTCGACGACGCCGTGCTCACCCAGGTCATCGGGTACGCGGCCCTGGTCGTGATCCTGGCCGAGGGCGGTCTCGGGACGAAGTGGAAGGAGATCAAACCGGTCATGCCGGCCGCCACGGCGCTGGCACTGGCCGGGGTCGCGGTGAGCGTCGGCGTCACGGCCGCGGGCGCCCACTATCTGATCGGGCTGGAATGGCGTCAGGCGCTGATCATCGGCGCGGTCGTCTCCTCCACCGACGCGGCCGCGGTGTTCTCCGTCCTGCGCAGAATTCCGCTCCCCGCGCGCGTGGCGGGCACCCTGGAGGCGGAGTCCGGCTTCAACGACGCCCCGGTGGTCATCCTGGTCGTCGCCTTCTCCACCGCGGGTCCGGTCGAGCACTGGTACGTCCTGATCGGCGAGATAGTCCTGGAGCTGGCCATCGGCGCGGCCGTCGGTCTCGCGGTGGGCTGGCTGGGCGCCTGGGCGCTGCGGCACGTGGCCCTGCCCGCCTCCGGCCTCTACCCGATCGCCGTCGTGGCCATCGCCGTGACCGCCTACGCCGCCGGCGCCCTGGGGCACGGCAGCGGCTTCCTCGCCGTCTACCTCGCGGCGATGGTGATGGGCAACGCCCGGCTGCCCCACTGGCCCGCCACCCGCGGCTTCGCCGAGGGCCTCGGCTGGATCGCGCAGATCGGCATGTTCGTCCTGCTCGGCCTGCTCGTCACCCCGCACGAGCTCGGCGACGCCATCTGGCCCGCCCTCGTCATCGGCCTCGTGCTGACCATGGTGGCCCGGCCGCTCAGCGTCGTGCTCTGCCTGGTCCCGTTCCGGGTGCCGTGGCCGGAGCAGGCGCTGATGTCCTGGGCCGGACTGCGCGGCGCCGTGCCCATCATCCTGGCGACGATCCCCATGGTGAGCGGCATCGAGGGCAGCCGCACCCTGTTCAACATCGTCTTCGTGCTGGTCGTCGTCTACACCCTCATCCAGGGCCCCACCCTGCCCTGGCTCGCCCGCGCCCTGCGCCTCGGCGACGGGTCCGGGACCACCGACCTCGGCATCGAGTCCGCGCCTCTCGAACGTCTGCGCGGGCATCTGCTGTCGGTGTCGATCCCCCAGGGCTCCAGGATGCACGGCGTCGAGGTCAGCGAGCTCCGGCTGCCGGCCGGTGCCGCCGTCACGCTCGTCGTCCGCGACGAAAAGTCGTTCGTGCCGCTGCCCTCGACCGTGCTGCGGCGGGGCGACGAACTGCTCGTCGTCGCCACCGACCCGGTGCGCGACGCCGCCGAGCGCCGGCTGCGCGCGGTGGGCCAGGGCGGCAAGCTGGCCGGGTGGCTGGGGACGAACGGCCAGGAGTCCGGGGGACACTGACCGCGCGGGTACGCGCGCGATGCCGCTTGCGATGTCACGGGTGCGCGCGATGTCGCTTGCGACGTCTCGGGTGCGTGCGCGTGTCGCGTCCCGGGCACGCACGCGGGGGCGCGGGGGCTCGGAGCGGATGCGGCTCTCGCACCGGTTCAGGAGGTCCGGGCACGCACGCGGGGGCGCGGGCCAGGTCATTCCCGCCCGGTTCACCGGGGGCGGCATGTGCCGTTAAGGACACGTTTCGCTCTGTTCACACCGCCTTCATTCACAGGCCGATGCCGCGATGGTGCTCACTTTCACAGATGTGACGCGCGTAGACGCCTGTAGGATGAAGGCAGACTAGATCGAACCAACTCTGCCTGACGCAGAGCTGGCGCGACCGTATGGCGGCCGCGACGCCTTCCTCGCAACGGGGCGCCGGTATCTACCGCAGTTCCGCGCAAGAGGACAGCTCTCGGCGTCGCCCCCCACCCGCAGGGGGCCGCGCTACCAGGCGGCAGAAAGGCACGGGCCGTGGCGTCCACGGTCACCACCGAGCCGTCGGAGAACTCGCCGGCACCCTCCCGCCCCGGATACGGGCAACTGCTGCGCACCCGCGGCGCCTGGACGTTCCTGCTCCCCGGATTCGCGGCGCGCCAGCCGTTCGCGATGCTGACCCTCTCGATCGTGCTGCTCGTGCAGCACACGACCGGCTCGTACGGGGCGGCGGGTGCCGCCGCGGCCGTCACCGGCGTGTCCATGGCCCTGTTCGCGCCCTGCACCGGGCGCCTCGCCGACCGCTACGGACAGCGCGCCGTACTGCTCCCCGGCGTCCTGGTGCACGCCCTGTCCGGCCTGGCCTTCACCGCGCTCGCGCTCGCCCACGCGCCTCTGTGGGCACTGTTCGTCGCCGCCGTCCCCACAGGCGCCTCGGTCCCGCAGGTCGGGCCCATGGTCCGCGCGCGCTGGGGCGTGAGGCTCCAGGGCTCGCCCCTGATGACGACGGCGGCGGCTTTCGAGTCGGTCACCGACGAGTTCACCTTCGTCGTCGGCCCGCTGCTCGCGACGGCACTGTGCACGACCGTGGACCCGGCCGCGGGACTGGTGACCGAGGCGTCGCTGACCCTGCTGGGCGGCCTGCTGTTCGCCGCGCAGAAGAGCACGCAGCCCCAGGTCGCCGCAGGCGGGCACGCGCGCGTGAAGCACGAATCCGCGCTGCGCATACCCGGAGTGCGCGTCCTGATCGTGGCCTTCCTCGGCATCGGATCGGTCTTCGGCGGCATGCAGGTGTCCCTCGCGGCCTTCACCGAGTCCATCGGCGAGCCGGGCCTGAACGGCGTCCTGTACGGGACCTTCGCCGCGGGCAACATGATCTCCGGCATCGCCTGCGGCGCCATCGCCTGGAAGGGCGCGCCCCGGCAGCGCCTGGTCGTCGGCTACGCGGCGCTCGCGCTCGTCGCGTCCGGACTGTGGACCGCGCACTCCGTACCACTGCTCGCCGGGCTCGGCCTGCTGGTCGGCATGTGCATCGCACCCGCGCTGATCACCGGCTACACGCTGGTGGAGGGACTGGTCCCGGCCGGTGCGCGCACCGAGGCCTTCACCTGGCTGACGGGCGCGGTGGCGCTCGGGCAGGCGGCCGCGGTCACCCTGGCCGGCCAGTTGGAGGACCGCTTCTGGACCGGTGCAGGATTCCTCGTGCCGATGGGCGGCACACTGCTGGCCCTGGCGACCGTGCTCGCCCTGCGTGCGCACCTCGTGGCACGCCCCCGCGGCATCACCGTGGCGCGTGGCGTCGGTCACCGCGTGCCGGTGACGGTGGACTGATCCCCGGGAATACGTCACTATGGACCGTCGTTAGCACTCATCGAGTGAGAGTGCCAGGAGGAAGACAGTGCCGACGTACCAGTACCAGTGCACCGAGTGCGGCGAGGGCCTCGAGGCGGTGCAGAAGTTCACCGACGACGCCCTGACCGAGTGCCCCAACTGCAGCGGTCGCCTCAAGAAGGTGTTCTCCGCGGTCGGCATCGTCTTCAAGGGCTCCGGCTTCTACCGCAACGACAGCCGCGGCTCGTCGTCGAGCAGCTCGCCGGCGTCCTCGTCGAAGTCGACGTCCTCGTCTTCGTCTTCGTCGACTTCTTCGCCCGCCTCTTCCACGTCGTCATCGTCCTCGGACTCCAAGTCCTCGGGCTCGACGAGCTCGGCCGGCACCTCCGCCGCCTGACGCACCCGCTCGCGGGACCCTGTCGCCGTACGACGACAGGGTCCTCGGCGTTTCCGGTGCCGGTCGCTCACGCCACGGCCGCGCGGGCTACCGTGCTCGTCATGGCGAACGCAGACATCGGTGTAATCGGCGGCTCCGGCTTCTACTCGTTCCTCGACGACGTGACCGAGATCCAGGTGGACACGCCGTACGGGTCGCCGAGCGACTCTCTCTTCCTCGGCGAGATCGCGGGCCGGCGAGTCGCGTTCCTGCCCCGGCACGGCCGCGGCCACCATCTGCCGCCGCACCGGATCAACTACCGGGCCAACCTGTGGGCGCTGCGCTCGGTCGGTGTTCGCCAGGTCCTCGCTCCGTGTGCGGTGGGCGGCCTGCGCCCGGAGTACGGGCCGGGCACGCTCCTCGTTCCCGACCAGCTCGTGGACCGTACGAAGTCACGCGTCGGAACGTACTTCGACGGGCTCCCGCTGCCGGACGGCACGGTGCCGAACGTGGTGCACGTGTCGCTGGCCGACCCCTACTGCCCCGCCGGTCGCACGGCCGCGCTGAAGGCCGCGCGCGGCCGGGACTGGGAGCCGGTGGACGGCGGCACGCTGGCCGTGATCGAGGGGCCGCGCTTCTCGACCCGCGCCGAGTCGCTGTGGCACCAGGCGCAGGGCTGGTCGGTCGTCGGCATGACCGGTCACCCGGAGGCCGCGCTGGCCCGCGAACTCGAACTCTGCTACTCCTCGCTCACCCTGGTCACCGACCTGGACGCGGGCGCGGAGACCGGGGAGGGCGTCTCGCACGACGACGTACTGCGGGTGTTCGCGGAGAACGTGGACCGGCTGCGGGGTGTGCTGTTCGACGCGGTCGCCGCGCTGCCCGCGAACGATGCGCGGGACTGTCTGTGCGTGAACGCGCTGGGTGGGATGGATCCGGGGTTCGCGCTGCCGTAGCCCCGAGTCGGCCGGTGGGCGGAACGTCCCGTTCGCCTGCCGTAGCCCCAAGGCGGCCGGCGGGTGGAACGTCCGTTCGGGTGAGGGAGTTGTCCACAACCGGCCACCCGTCCACCGGCTCGGGCGGGGCATCGGATCGGGGGCCCATCGTGGAGGCCCGCACACCGATTCCCGTCGCAGGTGGTGGTTCCCGTGACTGTGTCCCCTCCCCCTTTCTCCCCCTACTCCTCCTACTCCTCCTACTCCTCCGCGCACCCGCCGGGCAGCGACGCCCCGGCCACGTGCGAGGTGCCGCACTTCGCCCCCGTGCGGGTGCGCGGCGGGCGGTCTCGACTGGGCCGGCTCCTCCGGCATCGCAGGCGCGCCCTTTCGGCAGGGCTCGCCATGACGGCGGCCGCGCTCGTGGCGGCCGGGCCGCACGCGGGGGCCGGCCCGCACCGAGGTGAGCAGGCCCGCGGCCATCCGGTGCCGGACCGGGCTCCGGACCGCAGGGCGGCGGTCCGGACGGTCACCGCGCCGGTGCGCATCGCCGACGGCGCGACGGTGCGGCTGCTGCGCCCGGGCGACCGCGTCGACGTCATCGCCGCCCAGGAGACTGCGACGGGCGGCGAGGCGGAGGTGATCGCCCGCGGGGCGCTGGTCACGAAGGTGCCCGAGCCCCTCGCCGAGACCGCGGACACCGGGGCGCTGGTCGTGCTCTCGGTGCCGCGCGCCACCGCGGCCCGGCTGGCCGGGGCGAGCGCCATGGCACGGCTGGCGGTGACGCTGTGCTGAACGAAATCCGACCTTCTTTGCATGACTCGCTGTCAAGTCGCTCCTTGGAGCGACTGAATTGGACAGGATGGCCTCACCCTGACGTAGGTTGCGGAGCGGCTTGTTCCACAACCTGTGTGCACGAGGAGAGGCTCCGAAGTGGGCGAGAAGAGGGATCCGGGCGTCTGGGCAGGCTTCAAGGCCTTCCTGATGCGCGGAAACGTCATCGATCTGGCGGTCGCGGTGGTCATCGGTGCCGCCTTCACCAACATCGTCAACTCGGTGGTGAGGGGCGTCATCAACCCGCTGGTCGGAGCGATCGGCACCAAGAACCTCGACAGCTACAGGTCCTGCCTCAAAGGCCCCTGCGAGGTGGCTGCCGACGGGACGGTCACGAGCGGCGTGACGATCCTGTGGGGCTCGGTGCTCGGAGCGACGCTGAGCTTCGTGATCACCGCGGCGGTGGTCTACTTCCTGATGGTGCTGCCGATGGCGAAGTACCTGGCCCGGGTGGAGGCCCAGCGCAAGGCCAAGGAGGGCGCCCACGAGGTCATCGAGGTGACCGAGCTGGAGGTGCTCAAGGAGATCCGCGACGCGCTGGTCGCGCAGCGCGGCTCGGGCCAGAGCGAACGCTGACGGCCGGGGCCGGGTCGGCCCCTGGGGCACGGACCCGTCCGGCTGTCCGCCCCACGGCCGGGCGGCGCGGCACTCGGAGGTGGCGCCGCGCCAGGTGGTGGTACGGCGCCGAGAGGCGGCGCGGCACCCGGTGGCGGCACGGCCCTCAGTGGTGGTGGGCAGCTCAGAGGTGGTGCGGCGGCTTCTCGTCCAGGAAGCGCTTGAGGTCGTCGGCACTGTCACCGGCCGGCCGCTCGCCCCACCCGCGGTCCGTGTCGTCCGAGGACTGCTGGGACAGCGGGTCGTCGAAGTTCAGCGCGGCCTTCGGGTCGCGCGGCTCGGGGGCGGATGCGGTGCTCATGCCTCCAGCGTACGGGTCCGCGGACCTGCCCTTCACACCCGGACGCCCTTTGTTCGTTTGTGAAACCACGCACAGGATTTTCCGGCCGGTGTCTGCTGTGCTGGGAGACATGACATCCAGTTCGACTCCGCCGGCGGCGCACTCCGGGCCGCCCACCGCCGGCCGGCCGCTGCGCAGGCTGACCGCCCGGGGCCGCCGCGAGGCCCACCGGGTCGCCTCCCCGCTGGAGCTCTTCTTCGACCTGTGCTTCGTCGTCGCCATCGCCCAGGCGGGCGCCCAGCTGGTGCACGCCCTCGCCGAGAACCACGTGGGCGACGGGATCATGGACTACGCGATGGTCTTCTTCGCCATCTGGTGGGCCTGGATGAACTTCACCTGGTTCGCCTCGGCGTACGACAACGACGACGTGCTCTACCGGGTGGTCACGCTCGTCCAGATCTCCGGCGTCCTGGTGCTCGCGGCCGGTGTCTCGCGCGCGTTCGAGGACCACGACTTCGTGGCCGTCTGGCTCGGCTACGCCATCATGCGCACGGCCATGGCCGCGCAGTGGCTCAGGGCCGCGGGTTCGGCCCGGGGCGTCGAGAGAACCGTGGCCGTGCGCTACGCGGTCGGCGTGCTGCTCTGCCAGGTCGGCTGGCTGGGGCTGCTGTTCTTCCCGGAAGGGGGCAGGCCCTGGGTGTTCCTGGTGATGGCGATCGCCGAGTTGTGCGTGCCGGTCCTCGCGGAGCGCAGCGCGACGACCGCCTGGCATCCGCACCACATCGCCGAGCGGTACGGGCTGTTCACCATCATCGTGCTCGGCGAGACCGTCGCGGCGGCCACGGTCGCCGTGAAGACGGGCGTGGAGGAGCACGACGCCCTCGCCGACCTGGTGCCGATCGCGACGGGCGGCCTGCTGATCGTCTTCTCCGCCTGGTGGATCTACTTCGCGGTGCCCATCCACGGCCACCTGCGCTCCAACCGGCAGGCGTTCCTGTGGGGCTACGGCCACTACCTGATCTTCGCCTCGGCGGCGGCGATCGGCGCGGGCCTGGAGGTGGCCGTCGAGCAGACGGTCGGCAAGGCGCACATCTCCGCCCTGGCCGCCTCCGCCGCCGTGACCCTGCCGACCGCCCTGTATCTGCTCACCGTGTGGGCGCTGCACTCCCGCCACTTCAAGGCGGGCATCGCCCAGCAGGTCGTGCTGCCCGCCACGGCGCTGGCGGTCATCTGCTGCACCTTCCTCGGCGACTGGGCCGTGCTCGCGGCGGGCCTGGTGTCGGCGCTGGCGGTGGCGGCCGGCACCACCCTGACGGCCCGCACGGCCGCGCGGGACGACGCGGCGAGAGCGGCCGCCCCGGTGGCCTGACACCACGCCCTGCCGTGACACCACGCCCGCCCCGCACCGAGCCCGTGGTGCGGTGCCGACACCCCCGGTCGCCCGACACCGCGCCGTCGCGCGTGAACGGTCATACGCGCCCCCCGTCCGGGCAAGACTGGAGCACATGACAGTCGACGCTCTGACGGACGTCGCCGGTCTGCGCGTGGGGCATGCCACGCGCACCGGCGACGGATGGCTCACCGGCACCACGGTCGTCCTCGCACCCGAGGGCGGGGTGATCGCCGCCGTCGACGTGCGGGGCGGCGGCCCCGGCACCAAGGAGACCGACGCCCTCGACCCGCGCAACGTGGTGCAGAGGATCGAGGCGGTCGTGCTGACCGGCGGCAGCGCCTACGGGCTCGACGCAGCCTCCGGGGTGATGGCCTGGCTGGAGGAGCGGGGGCGCGGGGTGTCCGTCGGCCCGGACCCGGCGCACGTCGTGCCCGTCGTGCCCGCCGCCTGCGTCTTCGACCTGGGCCGCGGCGGCGACTTCCGGGCCCGGCCGGACGCCGCCACCGGACGGGCCGCCGTCGAGGCCGCCGCGGCGAGCGAGGCCGGGGCACGGGTGGCCGAGGGGAGCGTGGGCGCGGGCACGGGCGCGGTGGTCGGGCAGCTCAAGGGCGGTATCGGGACGGCGAGCACGGTGCTGGACTCCGGGATCACCGTGGCCGCGCTGGTGGTGGCCAACGCGGCGGGCTCGGCGGCGGACCCCGAGTCGGGCGTGCTGTACGGGGAGTTGTTCGAGGGGCATCTGGAGCGGCCCGCGGCGCCCGTCCATGCCGCCGCGCGGCGGCGCCTGGCCGAGGCCGCCGCGAGGAACGCGCCGCCGCCCCTGAACACCACGCTCGCGGTGGTCGCCACCGACGCGGACCTGTCGAGGGCGCAGGCGCAGAAGCTGGCGGGCACCGCGCACGACGGCATCGCGCGCGCCGTGCGGCCGGTACATCTGCTCAACGACGGCGACACGGTGTTCGCGCTGGCCGCCGGGGCACGGCCGCTGGACGCCGAGCACCCGCTGGCGCTGAACGAGATCCTCGCCGCGGGCGCCGACACGGTGACCCGTGCCATCGTCCGGGCCGTGCGTGCCGCGCAGTCCGTGGAGGGTCCGGGCGGGGCCTGGCCGTCGTACGAGGAGTTGTACGGGCGCCGTTGAGTGAGCGGCGCGGGCCCCCGCTCGGAACCCCGGATGCCCCAACGGCCCCTCCCGTCAGGCCGATTGTCCCGGTTCTGTCACCGATGGACCGCGGGGCGACAGGGCGGGAACCCGCCCGCGTCCGGTCGCCTCTTTCCCCACGCATCGGAGCGGATCACACACATCACACGAACTGGGAGCAGCCCGTGACAACGCCGGACATAGCCTCGCGTCGCTTGATCACGGCGTGCGCCGCCCTGGCGGTGGGCGCGCTCACCCTGACCGCGTGCGGTGGAAGCGCGAGCGCGGACAACGACAAGAACGGCGGAGGCGACTCCCGGAACACGGTGCCGCGGATCGTGATCTCGGCGAAGGACGGCTCGACGGCCGCGTCGATCAACGCCACCGGTGTGAAGGTCAGCGACGGCAGGCTGACGAGCGTACGGATGACGGAGGCGGAGTCGGGCGAGGCCGTGCCGGGGGCGATGTCGGCGGACGGCACGAGCTGGCGGCCGAAGGAGCGGCTGGAACGCGGCACGGCGTACCGGATAGCGGCGAGCGCGAAGAACGGTCAGGGCCGGACGGCCGCGGCGGACGCCCGGTTCACCACGGTCTCGGAGGCGAACAGCTACATCGGGACGTATCTGCCGGACGCGGGGACGACGGTCGGCGTGGGGATGCCGGTGTCGTTCACCTTCGACACGGAGATCAGCGACAAGAAGGCCGTGCAGTCGCACATCACGGTCACGTCGGACAGCGGGCAGAAGGTCGTCGGGCACTGGTTCGGCTCGCAGCGGCTGGACTTCCGGCCGCAGGAGTACTGGAAGGCCGGCTCGAAGGTCACGATGAAGATCGACCTGGACGGCGTGGAAGGCGCGAACGGCGCCTACGGCGTGCAGAAGAAGACCGTCACCTTCACCGTCGGCCGCTCCCAGGTCTCCACGGTCGACGCGGCCGCGCAGACGATGACGGTCGTACGGGACGGCAGCACCCTCAAGACGCTCCCGATCTCGGCGGGCAGTCCGGAGAACACCACGTACAACGGCCAGATGGTGATCTCCAGCAAGGCCGAGCAGACGCGGATGGACGGCTCGACGGTCGGCTTCGCCGGGCAGTACGACATCGCGGACGTGCCGCACGCGATGCAGCTGACCGGCTCGGGGACGTTCATCCACGGCAACTACTGGTACGACAAGGGCAACCCGCCGTTCGGGCGCGAGGGGACCAGCCACGGCTGCGTGGGGCTCCAGGACGTCCAGGGCGCTCAGGGGGACACACCGGGCAAGTGGTTCTTCGACAACTCGATCATCGGGGACGTGGTGATCGTGAAGAACTCCGCCGACAAGGCGGTGGCCCCGGACAACGGGCTCAACGGCTGGAACATGGCGTGGGGAGACTGGGTCGCGGGCAGCGCGGTCTGACCGGTCGCCATCGGGGTAAATAGCTTGTGAACAGCGGGTTTTGACAATGTGTCGGGTCGTGCGGGAACTTCTCCGGCGACCCACCCGTTTTCCCTCACGTACGTTTTCTCGGTTCCCGGACATGATGTCCGACCGAGGGGCTACGGTATGCACCCACAAGGTGACATGCAGCAACGCCGGGAGAAACCTTGAGCGTTCCGTACGACACGGAAGCGTACGAACCACACGAGTCGCCGGAGTCTCCGGAGGAGCATCTCGCGCGACTGCTCGGCCGCGCCCTGAACTCCTTCGAACTGCCCGACGACGTGTTACGACAGCTCGACTCCGCGCTGGCGCACGACAGTTCGCTGCACTCCGCCCACCACAGCGCGGGCCTGCACCGGGAGACGTACCGGCACACCTGGCTGCTGGCCGACGGCTCGGCGCTCACCCTGTGGGAGCTGGTGCACAACACCTTGTCGGGAGCGACACAGCACGAGGTGTACGTCGACGAGGACGAGCTGCGCGCGGCCACCGGCCGGCTCCCGCTGCCGCCTGCGGCCCCCGACTTCGAACTGCCGGCACTCGCGCCGCAGTCACCCCCGCCCGGCCCGCGCCACGCGTACGTGCCCGACGACTCTGCGGACCACGCGCGTCGGCTCCTGCGGCGGGCGGAGAACCCGGACCGGCCGGGCGCGGAGACGGCGGCGCTGCTGGCCACGGCGTTCGCGCACCAGATCACCCAGGCGTTCGGACGGCCGTGCCGCGCGGGGCGCATCGGGCTGGGATTCGCCCTCTACGAGCACGCGTTCCTGCTGCGTGACGGCAGGGAGCTGTCCCTGTGGGAGGCCGAGCACACGGCCACGCCCGACGGACGGCACATGTGCGAGGTGTACGGCAGCGAGGACGCGGCACGCGAGGCGATGGAGCGGCGCGCGGCGCAGGTCTCCTGAGTCTCGCCCGAGGCGTCTGTCCGGCTCGGCGGCGCGTCCGCGCTCAGTGACCTTCGGCGAACTGCCGCACGAGGCCCGCGAAGGCGTCCCGCTCGGCCGCGGTCAGTTCGACCGACTCCAGTTCGGGGCCCGCGCGCCGCTGGCGTGGAAGCGCGGGCAGCCCGACCGGGCGTGGCGCCCGTGCGGCGGCCTCGAAGCGGCCGCGACGCAGCATGCGGCTCAGGCCGACCGCGCAGGCGGCGGCGCCCACGGCGAGGACGGCCACCCCCGCCCACTGCAGGATCGAGACATGCTCAGGCATACACCCCAGTAGACACCACGGTCCGGGCCTTCATCGCGGACCGTGATGTATCTCGCAGGTGGTGCAGTTGGCTTGCTTTCGCCCAGGTGCCGTGAACCTGCCCCAAACAGCGCGAAAAGCGCAGCACGCCGCAAACGGGCAGGCGGGCACCGCCGTCCAGGCTGCCGGTGAAACCACGCCTGCTCGGCGTGACAGGCGCGGAAAAGGGGGAACCCGGGCCGCGTCGGGTGACGGAGGCCGGGACGGGGAACCCCCTCCTCCGTCCGGGGGCGCGGCTGTTCGGGGCGGCCCGCCCCCAGGGGCCACGGCGGCCGGTGCGCCTCGCCGCCCCGGCCGGCCAGTGGCGTGCGCCGTGGACCGGCGCGAAAAGCCGTGGACCGGCGCGAAAACGGGCCTCCGCCCCTTCCCGCGACGCGACTGCGCGGGAGGGGCGGCGGCCCGTGGCGGACGGCCCCTCGGCCGTCCGGAGGTTTAGTCCGGTTCGGTTCGCCGAGCGCTAGGCGCCCTTCGGACCGTGCTCGTGCGCACCAGCCGCGACGGCCCCGGCCGGCACCTGGTCCGCGCCCTTCGCGACCGCGGCGTCCTCCGCGCCGCCGATGCCCTCGACACCCCCGGCGCCTTCGAACGCCGCGGCCTCCGCGTGCTCGGCCGACCGCTTGGGCAGCGCGAACATCAGCAGGAAGATCGCGCCCATCACGGCCACGACCCACCCCAGCGCGTTCTGGAAGGCGTCCACGAACTCCGGTCCCACCTGCGCCGGAGCAGGCTTGTCGTCGATCACCCCGAAGAAGACGACGGACACGAGGCCGAGCCCGAGCGCGTTGCCCATTTGGGTGACCGTGTTGATGAGGCCGGACGCCGAACCGGCGTGCTCGCGCGGCACCTCGGACAGGACCGCGTCGGTGAGCGGGGCGAAGATCAGGCCCATGCCCACACCCATCACGGCCAGCGGCGGGATCATCTGCCAGGGCGTGATGTCGAGCCCGAACCGCTGGGACTCCCACAGGTAGAGCAGCACTCCGGCCGCCATCGTCAGCGCGCCCGCCTGGAGCACCTTGCGCCCGAACCGGGGCACCAGCTTCTGCACGGACATTCCCGCGGCCACCGACACCGCGATGGAGAACGGCACCCCGGTGAGACCGGCCTTCAGCAGGCCCCAGCCCAGACCGATCTGCAGGTACAGCGTCCACACCAGGAAGAAGATGCCGAGCCCGACACCGAAGACGATCTGTACGGCGATGCCCGCGGCGAAGCTCTTGACGCGGAACAGCGACAGCTCGATCAGCGGGGAGCCGTCCCGCGCGGTCTTGTACCGCTCGTAGGCGACCAGCGCGCCGAACACCAGGACCGAGCCCGCCATCGAGAGGTATCCCCACAGCGGCCAGTCCAGCTCACGGCCACGGGTGAGCGGGTAGAGCAGCATCAGCAGACCGAGGGTCACCAGCGCGACGCCCACCAGGTCCAGCTTCAGCGCCTTCGGGGCGCGGGACTCGGTGATGAACGCGCGGCCCAGGAGCAGGCCCGCGATGCCGACAGGCAGGTTGATGAGGAAGATCGGCCGCCACTCAAGGCCGAACAGGTTCCACTCCGTCAGCAGCGCGCCCAGCAGCGGGCCGAGCACCGCGCCCATGCCCACGACCGCGCCGAACAGGCCGAACACCTTGCCGCGTTCGTGCGCCGGGAAGGTCGCGTGCACGATCGCCAGCACCTGGGGCACCATCAGCGCCGCCATGCCGCCCTGCAGGATGCGCGCGGCGACCAGCATGTCCGGGTCCGACGCGAAGCCGCACAGCGCGGAGGCGATGGTGAAGCCGCCGATGCCGATGAGGAACAGCCGCTTGCGGCCGTGGATGTCACCGAGCCGTCCACCGGTGATCAGCCCGGCGGCGAAGGCCAGGGCGTATCCGGCGGTGATCCACTGTATGTGGCTGAAGGAGGCGCCGGTGTCCCGCTGGATGGACGGGATGGCGATGTTGACGATCGTGACGTCGACGAGGTCCATGAAGGCGGCCGTCATGACGATGGCGAGGGCGAACCAGCGGCGCCGGTCGTTCGGCTCCGGCTGCCCCTGAGGGCTGCCCGAGCTGCCCGGGGCGGGTGCGGAGGTGGTCTCGGTGGAGGTCATGAGACAAAGCTAGAGCCTCATTAGGTCAGATCGTGTCCTAGATCCGAGGCATCCTCGTTCTCATGACGACGGACACCCCGGCTCGGCTCCTCCAGTTGCTGTCCCTGCTCCAGACGCCCCGCGAATGGCCCGGCGGCGAGCTCGCCGACCGGCTCGGCGTCTCCCGGCGCACCGTCCGGCGCGACGTCGACCGCCTGCGCGAACTCGGCTACCCCGTCCAGGCCACCAAGGGCTCCGACGGCGGCTACCGCCTCGTCGCGGGCAAGGCGATGCCCCCGCTCGTCCTCGACGACGAGGAGGCCGTGGCCATCGCGGTCGGCCTGCGGGCGGGTGCCGGGCACGCGGTCGAGGGCGTGGACGAGGCGTCCGTGCGCGCGCTGGCCAAGCTGGAGCAGGTCCTGCCGTCCCGGCTGCGCCGCCGGGTCACCACTCTCCAGGCCGCGACGACCGCCCTGACCAGCGGCGACGGCCCGAGTATCGCACCCGAGACGCTCACCGTGATCGCCTCGACGGTGGCCGGCCAGGAACGTCTGCGCTTCGCCTACCGGGCCAAGGACGGCATCGAGTCCCGCCGCCTGACCGAGCCGTACCGGCTGGTGTCCACCGGCCGCCGCTGGTATCTCGTCGCCTACGACCTCGACCGCGCCGACTGGCGCACCTTCCGTGTCGACCGGGTCAGCGAACCCTTCGCGACGGGCGCGCGGTTCGCGCCGCGGGAACTGCCGACGGGCAGCGCCGCGGAGTACCTGCGGCAGTCCATCGGCCGGCACCAGGAGTCCTACGACTTCGCCGTCACCTTCGCCGCCCCCGCGGAGGCCGTCGCCGCGGCGCTCCCCGCCTGGTTGAGCCCGCCCGAGCCGCTCGACGCCGCCACCTGCCGTCTGCGCGGCACGAGCGGCGATCCCGTTCAGTGGCTGGCCGTGCGGCTCGCCATGCTCGGCCATGAGTTCACGGTCCAGGAGCCCGCCGAACTGGTGGCGTGCGTCCGCGAGTTGGGAGGCCGCCTGACGCGTGCGGCGCGGTGATCCCGCGGCGCCGGGCAGCCGTCGGAGGAGGCGGCCGTGCTAGCGCGGCCGCCAGTCGAACCCCTTCAGCGCCTCCAGGTTCCGCAGGGCCAGCGCCGCCGGCCCCCGCGCTCCCCCGGGAGGAGCGTCACCGGCCGCCCACTCCTGCACGGCCGTCCGTACGGCGGCGCCGGCGACGGCGGCCAGGAACCGCCGCCCGGTGTACCCTTCGGCCCCGACGCCCTCATCACTCCGGGCAACGTTGTCACCACCGTCCGCACCGGACGCGCCCGTCACCTCGCCGGTCACACCGTCCGCACCGGACGCACCCGCCACCTCGCCCGTCACACCGTCCGCCGAGTCACCCGCGTCCCTCACCCCGGCCCGCTCCACGAGCACCTCCCCCAGCGTCTCCTCCGAGGCCTGGCACACCTCCGCCCACACCTTGCGCAGCGCGGGACTGGAGTCCGCGAGCCGGATCAGGGTGCGCACCCACTCCCAGGAGGCGGCCGAGACACCGACACCGGGCTGCAGGGTGTGCCGTACGGCGTGCTCCAGGGCCTGCGGCAGGTCCAGTCCGGCCGGGGCCTCGCGCACGGCCTCCGCCCAGCGCTGCGCACCGGCCGCGTAGAGAGGCGCGACGGCCTCTTCCTTGGAGGCGAAGTAGCGGTAGAACGTACGGGGGGCAATGCCTGCGACCTGGGCGATGTCCTCGGCGCGGGTGGCTTTCAGGCCACGGCTGACGAAGAGTCCGGCGGCCGCGCGGGCGATGTCCATGCGGGTCTCGGCCTTGCGCCGCTCGGTCAGCGATGTGGGGGAACCGGGCCGGTTCTGCTCGGAGGTGGTGCTGCTCACGTCGGCAGGCTATGCCGATGTGGCACAATCTGCCATCCGGCGGGCCACCCCGGGGTTCAGGTCCGGGGTGCCCCGTCATTCCACGCTCCCACGCCGTTCCGGCCGGCGCGCATCCGCCGCTGGCCGCGAGAGACCCGCACCACCCGTCGCCGCGCCCGGTACGCGAAAGAGCCGGGCCCCGGCGCTCAGGGGGGAGAGGCGCCGAAGCCCGGCTCGGGAAAGTCCCGGCACCGGGGGGAGTGCGTCGGGACGTGGACGAAAAGCCTTCGCGATCGGACGGTGGTACCGAGGCCTCAGGTCACAGGCGGAACGGTCCTGCGCACCAGGCCCCTTGGGGCCGCGCCCCGCACACCCGGTGCGAACCCGCTTGCCCTGAAGGGTTGTTCCCGCCGCCCCAGGGGTTGAAGCGACGGAACACAGCCATGTTCGCGCGGCCTCACGCCACCCGGCGTACGCCCCTGTCGGCCACGGCGGACCCGCGCCGGGCGCCCGATGCGCATCGGAGCGACAACCCCCGGAACAACCCGGACCCGGCCCCGGCCCCGGTCGCGTCCGTCAGGCCGCCGCGTCGAAGCCGGCCTGATGGGCCAGCTTCTTCAGCTCCAGCAGGGCGTGCTTCTCGATCTGGCGGATGCGCTCACGGGTCAGCCCGTGCTCCTTGCCGACCTCGGTCAGCGTGCGCTCCCGGCCGTCGTCGATGCCGTACCGCATCTTGATGATCGAGGCCGTGCGCTGGTCGAGGCGGCCGATGAGGCCGTCCAGTTCCTCGCTGCGCAGCAGGGTCAGCACCGACTGCTCCGGCGACACCGCGGAGGTGTCCTCCAGGAGGTCGCCGAACTGGGTCTCGCCCTCGTCGTCGACCGACATGTTCAGCGAGACCGGGTCGCGGGCCCAGTCCAGGACGTCGCTGACGCGCTCAGGCGTGGTGCCGAGCTCCACGGCGATCTCCGCGTGCTCCGGCTCACGGCCCTGGTCCCGGTTGAACTCGCGCTGCACGCGCCGGATCCGGCCCAGTTCCTCCACCAGGTGGACGGGCAGACGGATGGTGCGGGACTGGTCGGCTATGGACCGGGTGATGGCCTGACGGATCCACCAGGTGGCGTACGTCGAGAACTTGAAGCCCTTGCAGTAGTCGAACTTCTCGACCGCGCGCACCAGGCCGGCGTTGCCCTCCTGGATCAGGTCCAGCAGGGGCAGACCACTGCGCGGGTAGCGGCGCGCCACGGCGACGACCAGCCGGAGGTTGGAGCGGATGAAGACGTCCTTCGCGCGCTCGCCCTCGTCGACCAGGGCCTGAAGCTCCTCACGGGTGGCGTCCGCCTTCGACTCCTCGCACCCGTCGAGGACCTGCTGCGCGAACACACCCGCTTCGATCGTCTGCGACAGCTCGACCTCCTTGGCGGCGTCGAGCAGTGGCGTGCGCGCGATCTCGTCGAGATACATGCCGACCAGGTCGCGGTCGGCGATCTCGCCGCCATGGGTGCGAACACTGCTGGCCGCGTCTGCGGTCTCGCCGGTGGCGGACTTGCGACGGGCGACGGCACGGGTTGCCATGCGTGCTCCCTTGCGAATGGGGTCCCCCCAGGCCCTCAGGGCGCTGGGGGAAGGTCAGCGGGCGGTTCCGGACACTCGGCCACTCTTCTCGGGTGCCCGGCATCCGAAGGAAACAACGACTGGAATCAGGACAGAATTCCCAACCTGGTCCTCGATTTTTCTGATCATGCAGTACCCTGTGCCGCCACGGAGGGGATCGGATGCTGTCGGAGCCATCGGACGTGCAGGTCAGGCCGGGGGTCGAGGGAGACCTCCAGGCCCTCACCGACCTCTACAACCACTACGTCCGTGAGACGCCCATCACCTTTGACACCGGCGTCTTCACCGCGCGGGAGCGCCGCCCCTGGCTGCTCTCCCACCCTGAAGACGGGCCGTACCGGCTGAAGGTTGCCCTGGACTCCGGTTCCCAGGACGTCCTGGGCTACGCCACCTCCAGCCCGTTCCGCGCGAAGCCCGCCTACGCGACCTCGGTGGAGGTCACGGTCTACGTCGCCCCGCACGCGGGCGGGCGCGGCATCGGCACGCTGCTCTACGAGGCGCTGTTCCAGGCCCTCGCGGGCGAGGACGTGCACCGGGCGTACGCGGGCATCGCCCAGCCCAACGAGGCATCGGTCCGGCTGCACGAGCGCTTCGGCTTCCGGCATGTGGGCACGTACCGCGAGGTGGGCCGCAAGTTCGGCCGCTACTGGGACGTGGCCTGGTACGAGAAGGAGCTGTAGCCCCGCGGGGCGCTCACCCGAACCGCACGGACCGCACGCACCCCACGGACCGCATGGGCGGCACGGGCGGCACGGGCGGCACGAGCCGAGCGGTCGACCGGGCTCGGGTCCGGGTCCGGGTCCGGGTCCTCACCCGGACTGCCGCCGGCCGATCCGCCACTCACCCGAACTGCACGGACCGCTTGGCCAGCCCCATCCAGAACCCGTCGATCACGGACTTCTGTTCCCCGAGCTCGCCCCCCGCGTCGGCGGCGCCCATGGTCACGAACAGCGGTGCGAAGTGCTCGGTGCGCGGGTGCGCGAGCCGCCCGGCCGGGGACTTGGCCGTGAAGTCGAGCAGCGCGTCCACGTCCCCCGTCTCCAGCGCCCGCCGCCCCCAGTCGTCGAACTCGGCCGACCAGCCGGGGACCCCGGCGCCGGTGTGCCGGAGCGCGGCCAGGTTGTGGGTGAAGAACCCGGAGCCGACGATGAGGAAGCCCTCGTCGCGCAGCGGCGCGAGTCTGCGGCCGATCTCCATCAGGCGCACGGGATCGAGTGTCGGCATGGAGATCTGCAGGACCGGGATGTCGGCCTCCGGGTACATCTCCACCAGCGGCACATAGGCCCCGTGGTCGAGGCCGCGGTCGGGGATGTCCTGCACCGGCATGCCGGGGGCGCGCAGCAGCTTGCGTACGGAATCGGCCAGCTCGGGCGCGCCCGGGGCGTCGTAGCGGACGCGGTAGTAGTGCTCGGGGAAGCCCCAGAAGTCGTAGACCAGCGGTACGGGCTCCACCGCGCCGAGTGCCAGCGGCGCCTCCTCCCAGTGGGCGGACACGATGAGGACCGCCCTGGGCCGGGGCAGTCCGGCGGACCAGGCGGCGAGCTGGCCGGGCCAGACGGGGTCGTCCGCGAGCGGCGGGGCCCCGTGGGACAGGTACAGGGCGGGCATGCGCTCCTGGGTGGCGGACATGACGGGGACTCCCTCCGGAAGCCTGACGGACTGACGCACCTGACGGACTGACGCACCTGACGGATTGACGGACCTGACGACCCGGCGAGCCAGCGAGCCGGCACCGGGCATGGAGCTTGAACTTTAAAGCTTCTGTCGGTACGAGCGTAAGCCAGTCTTGTTTAAACTTCAAGGACTACGGCCGTACAGTGGACCCATGAACACGGCACACGCACCCACCGGCGCAGCCGCGGCCGATCGCACGCCCTTCGGCGAGCCCCACTGGCTCACCGCCGAGGAGCAGCGCGTCTGGCGCTCCTACCTCCATGCAACCACCCTGCTGGAGGACCACCTCGACCGCCAGCTCCAGCGCGACGCGGGGATGCCGCACATCTACTACGGCCTGCTCGTGCGGCTGGGCGACGCCCCGGAGCGGCGGCTGCGGATGACCGAGCTGGCCATGGACGCGAAGATCACCCGGTCCCGGCTCTCGCACGCCATCGCCCGGCTGGAGAAGAACGGCTGGGTGCGCCGGGAGAACTGCGACTCGGACAAGCGCGGCCAGTTCGCGGTGCTCACCGACGACGGCTACGAGGTGCTGCGCCGCACCGCGCCCGGCCATGTCACCGCCGTACGGCAGGCACTGTTCGACCGGCTCACCCCGGAACAGCAGAAGTCCCTCGGCGAGATCATGCAGATCGTCGCCGAGGGACTTCAGCCCGCGGACGCGGGAGCGGACCTGCCCTGGCTGCGCTAGTGCCTGTTGGGGCGCCAGCTCCTTCGGCTGGGCGCTGCCGGGGCAGGTCCGGGGGGTCGTACGGACGAGGCGTCCCCTTCCTCGTCCGTACGAACGGGCCCTGTGGGGTACCTCCGTCGGGACCGGTGGGTCAGTGGGCGACGACCGGGACCGGTGCCTCGTCCTGAGCGCCCTCGCCGGAGGCGACCGGGCTGCCGCCGGGCTTGCCGGCGTTGACGAGGGTCAGGGCGATGACGGCGGCGGCCACCAGGATGCCGACCGCGAACCAGATGGCGCTGGTGTAGCCCTCGACCATGCCCTCCAGCTGGACGAGCCGCTGCTGCGAGGGGCTGGAGGCGGAGCCGATGCGGTCCGCGATGTACGAGGTCGTCGCGGACGCGGCGATCGTGTTCAGCAGCGCGGTGCCGATGGCGCCGCCCACCTGCTGCGAGGTGTTGACCATCGCGGAGGCGACCCCCGCGTCCTGCGGCCTGACACCCTGGGTGGCCAGCGACATGGCCGGCATGAACGCCGAGCCCATACCGAGGCCGAGCAGCAGCATCGCGGGCAGCAGCAGCGCCGCGTAGGACGAGCCGGTCTCCATCTGGGTCAGCAGCAGCATGCCCAGCGCGGCGACCAGGAAGCCCGGACCCATCAGCAGACGCGGCGCGACCCGCGTCATCAGCCGGGTTCCGATCTGGGTGGAGCCGGTGATCATGCCCACGATCATCGGCAGGAACGCGAAACCGGTCCTGACCGGCGAGTAGCCCTTGACCACCTGGAGGTAGTAGGTCAGGAACAGGAACAGGCCGAACATCGCGATGATCGCCAGACCCAGCGAGAGGTAGACACCGCCGCGGTTGCGGTCGGTGACCACCCGCAGCGGCAGCAGCGGGGCCCTCACCCTCGACTCGACCAGCACGAAGGACAGCAGCAGCACCGCGGAGGCGACGAACATGCCGACGGTCAGCGAGTCGCTCCAGCCGTCGGACTCGGCCCGGGTGAAACCGTAGACCAGCGAGACCAGACCCAGGGTGGACAGGATCACGCCGGGAATGTCGAGCGAGGAGCGGTTGCGGCCGCCCCGCGGCTCCCGGATCACGAACCAGGCGCCCGCCGCCGCGACCACCGCGAACGGGATGTTCACGAAGAACGTCCAGCGCCAGTCCAGGTACTCGGTGAGGAACCCGCCCAGGATCAGGCCCACCGCGCCACCGCCGCCGGCGATCGCACCGTAGATGCCGAACGCCTTGGCACGCTCCCTGGCGTCGGTGAACATCACCGCCAGCAGCGACAGCGCGGCCGGCGCCAGCAGCGCCCCGAACACACCCTGCAGGGCACGCGCACCGAACATCATCGCGCCCGTGGTGGCGGCACCGCCCAGCGCGGAGGCCGCCGCGAAACCGGCCAGCCCGATCACGAACGCGCGCTTACGGCCCCACAGGTCCGCGATCCGGCCGCCGAACAGCAGCAGACCACCGAACGCCAGCGCGTACGCGGTCACCACCCACTGCCGGTTGCCGTCCGAGATACCCAGATCCTGCTGGGCCGAGGGCAGCGCGATGTTCACGATCGTGGCATCCAGCACCACCATCAACTGCGCGAGCGCGATGAAGACGAGGGCCTTCCAGCGACCCGGATCGGGTGCGAGAGAGGCCGCCGGGGAGGCCTTGGAGGCTGTTTCAGACATGGAGGTACCCACTTCGGGACTTCGTGATGGACAAATCAAGAGGTGTCAGGTGAAAGAAGACGTGGTCAGGGACGACTCGACGGCGGGTGCCGTGAGCTCGGCGGCAGTGGTGACTGGAGTGGAGCGCTGAACTGATCGGTCAGGGCTTGCGCAGGTCCTCCATGGTCAGGGCCGTCCCCGGCAGGGTGGAGCGGGCCGGGGCCCGCAGCCCGTCGAGGAGCAGCTGCAGATGACGGTGGACGAAGCGGTCGGTGTCCAGGCACGCGGCACCGGCCGGGGGCCTGCTGAGCTGGGCCACCGCGACCATCAGGTCGCCGAAGCCCACATCGGGTCTGAGCTGGCCGGCCTCCCTGGCGCGGTCCATGATCGCCTCGACGAGCTCCTCGCAGCGCAGGCGCGCGGCCTCCAGATCCGGGTGGTTCTTGTCGAAGGTGCTCTGGACCATGGGGCACAGCGCGCTGATCCGCTCGTCGGCGGCCGTGTGCGTGAAGCGCTCCAGTGCCTCGAAGGCGTCCCCGGTCTCCGCGAGCGCGTCCTCGGCCGCCGCGACCGTACGGTCCATGACGGAGCAGACGACCTCGCGCACCAGCGCGTCGCGGTCGGGGAAGTTGCGGTACACCGTGGCGTTGCCGACGCCGGCCCGGCGGGCGATCTCGTCGAGCGGCACATCGGGGCCGAACTCGACGAACATCTCGCGGGCGGCGGAGACGATCCGCTCCCGGTTGCGCAGGGCGTCGGCGCGCAGCCGCATCGCCGGGCGGCGCACTGGGGTGGCGGCGGTCGTCGTCACGGCGTACTCCTCGGTTCGGTTCGTTCGGCTCGGATCGTTCGGCTCGGATCGGATCGTTCGGTCGGTCTCGGTCGGTGCTCGGTAGTTGCTCGGTTCGTTCTCGGTCCGGGCGGGACGTCGGGTGCCGCCCGGGTGTCTGGGGCGGGACGTCGGGTGCCGCTCCGGTGTCCGGCGAGTCGATCCGGGGACTGGATCCCCGTTTCGCCGTACGCACGATTAAACGGGGATGGGCTCCCCGCTTATTTCCCGACTTCCGAGAGATTTCATGTGACCTGAATCACAAACGCCTGAGCGGGGATCGCACGATCGGTCTCCTCCAGCGAGCGCGCCCGGATCACGCGGCACAGGGTGATCAAAAGGGTGCAGCCGGTGACCGGTGGCTGCCCGGAGACCGAAGGGCCCCGCATGCAGCCGCAGCCGACCCGCCGCCGCATACGCCCGCGCCGCGCCGCCGCCCTCGCCTCCGTGACGGCCCTGACCCTCGCGGTCAGCACGTCCGCGGGCGCCGGCCGCCTCACGCTCGGCGGCACGGCGTCCGGCCCGGGTCCCGCGGCGCTGGCGCGCTCCTCGGCCCTCGGGCCCTGCATGATCAACGGCGGCGCCGAGGTCCAGATGTCCGAGGGCGTCCCGACCCGGACCGGCTACTCCCCCTCCACCGGCACGGTCCGCGCCCTCACTCTCATGATCGACTTCTCCGACGCCCCCGGCGAGGGACCCGCACTCGACCGCTTCCAGGAGTTCTTCCCGCAGACCCAGCACTGGTTCCGCACCGCCAGCTACGGCCGCCTCGACTACCGCCCCGAGGCCCCGATCACCGGCTGGCTGCGCATGCCGAAGCCGTTCGCCGAGTACGGCATAGAGCGCGGCGCCCCCTTCGACCCCGGCTACCGCCGCCTGGTCGAGGACATCGTCGCCTCGGCCGACCCCCGGGTCGACTTCCGCTCATACGACCTCCTGAACGTCCTGGTCACCCCCAACGCGGGCCCTTCCGCCCTGGACACCGTCCTGTCGGTGACCTTCGCCGGCAACGGCGACGCCCCGGTCGCCGACGGCGTCCCCGTCGCCAACGCCTCCTTCGTCTACTCCCGCCAGGACGACGGCTCCGGCTCCTACGACCGCACCGGCTACCGCGTCCTCCCCCACGAGAACGGCCATGTCTTCGGCCTGCCCGACCTCTACACCCAGGAGGGCGGGGGCGCGGTCGGCCACTGGGACATCATGAGCGAGGACTGGGGGGCCAACAACGACTTCCTCGGCTGGCACAAATGGAAGCTGGGCTGGCTGGACACGACCCAGATCAGCTGCGCGGCGACCCAGGGCACGACAGAGCACGCCCTCACCCCCCTCTCCACCAGCGGCGGCGCAAAGCTGGTCTTCGTCCCCCTGGACAGACGCACCGGCTACGCCGTCGAACTACGCACCCGGGGCGGCAACGACGAGTCCATCTGCCGCCCCGGCGTCCTCATCTACAAGGTCGACGCCGACATCGACACCGGCCAGGGCCCCATCCGCGTCTACGACTCCCAACGCGACAGCGGCGGCTGCACCCGCAGCCCCAACGTCCACGCCGAACTCTCCGACGCCCCGTTCTCCCCCGGCGAGACGTTCAAGGACCCGGGACGCGGGGTGACGATCGCGGTGGCGGGGGTGGGGGTGGAGGGGGTGTACCGGGTGCGGGTCACGCGGGGGTGACGGGGGTGTCGGGGGGCCGGGGGCCACGCAGCGGGCCGTCTCTCGGGCCAGGGGGACGAAGCGGGCCCGTTCTCGGGCCAGGGAGGCACGAAGCGGGCATGGCTCTCGGGGTCGTGAGCCGGGGTGTACCGGGTGCGGGTCACGCGGGGTTTACGGGGCTGTCGTGCCCGGGGCCACGAAGCGGCCCGGCTCTCGAGCCCGGGGCCACGGAGCGGACATGACTCTCGGGTCCTGGAACCCGGCACCGGCGCCACCCCGGGCCCCGGCGATAACTCCCCGGCCCCGCAAACGACCACCCGCTACACTGTCGGCGGCGGTGTTCGTCATGCGTGCGCTGCCTTGCCTTCGTAGCTCAGGGGATAGAGCACCGCTCTCCTAAAGCGGGTGTCGCAGGTTCGAATCCTGCCGGGGGCACACGACTAAGGGCCAGTTCAGAGGCTTGATCACCTCGAACTGGCCCTTCGCCATGATCACGGCCGTGCCACACCCGTGCCACTCCCGCACGGCCGTCGGGCTCCGCCAAGATCCCGACGGCCGTGCGTCCGTATCGACCGGTAGCCGCCGGACGGTCTCCTCGATCTCCGGAAAGGGCCGCGCCGACCGCGGCGATAACCGCAGGCGGGCGTCGGCGCGGCCCTGTACGGTCGCGACCATGAAGAAGTGGGTGGTCCCTGAGAACTCGAACAAGCGCGTCCAACGCGCGAGCCGGATGATCGGTAAGGGGACGGGCACGCCCGAGGAGATCCAGGAGGCGCGGGACGTCCTGAGCAACTACCGTCTCGCCCACGCATTTCCTCTGAACGCGGTGACCGTGACCGTGCGGCAGCGAGCGCTAGAAGCAACGCCGTTCAGTTAAGGGCGGGGCCGGGGCGTCAAGTGCTGGTTGTGAGCATGGTGATGTTGATGGCTGCTTTGTAGGTGGTCCGGTCGATGG